>JBDHVQ010000158.1:0-4683 GCA_039809845.1 Clostridiaceae bacterium
ACATGAAATCAGAAGTATTCAGCCACTTATGATTTTGCTTACCCTGTTTCCAGGGTTTTTTTTATCGGATTTTTTAAAATATCCCAAACTGGTATTTAATTTATTATCCAAGAAAAACATAATATAAAAAAATATGGTGCATCCAGTCCTGATGTTGCCTCTGGATTCACCATATTCACTCTATATATGTTCCGGTAATGAAAAAACAACTATATTCTGTAATAAATTCACATGAAGAATGTTGTTCTGTTGTTAGCTATCTATCTTCTGCTTTCTCTTAAGGTACTCTGCTTTCTTTTTTTCCTGGCCTAACTTAACCTCTTCCAATACCCAGTGCGGAACAGTCCCCAGGAAATAATCTTCTATTATATTCCACATTTCTTCAGTTGAAAAACCTCCTTCGAATAAATAAGTGAGCATTTTACTAGAAATCTGGTGTCTGTAATTAATACTAGCAAGAAATTTATTTTCATATTTTGAACCGTTGTTAATTATATTCTGAAGTGCCTGAATCTGGTTTACATAAATATATAGCTGACTGTTTTCGCCACCAAGAATACTGTAATTAAGAATATCCATAGATTCTAAGAATCCAAGAATCAGTTGAAATTTTCTTTTTTCATTTCCTGAATAGTCAACAATGTACATTTCATTTTCTCTCGTATTAATATTTACCTCATTCATCCCTGTATCAATCCATTTAAAAAAAGAATCAACATTATGCCGGAATTGGTACTTTGCGGGACCCGTTAAAGGTGACTTTGTAAAAATAATATCCTGTACTGACATAAAATAATCCTTATATGAAAGACAAGTTGAAATAAAAGATTGCATTAGCATAATAATTCTTGATTTATTTTTAGTCTCCCTTTCTCTTGGTTCAATATAACTGAAGTATTTATCTGCAAGCTCATCAACCGAATAATATTTATTATCAGTAATACAGTCCCTAATAATACTTCTAAGCATTGTCATATTATTCTTATATTTGCTGGTTGAATCACACTTGAATTTAATACCAGCAAAATATGCAGGGGTCAAGTGGATATTAGAAAAAAAGTCTAATTCGGATTTTGCTGAATAAATGTAATATTTAAATTTTGGAAATGAGAAATTTTCGTAATTTTGTTTCCATATTTTTTCAAGATCAAGTTTACGTATATATTGTGTAGAACTAACTGTTTCTATGCAACCTTTGAATTTTCTCTCTATTTTCATATAGTCACTGTCATCAATTCTAAAATAGCCAGAAGAAAACATGGGAATAGGTCTAACATAAATTGGTGAAAATCCAATTTTATATATAAAATCTTTCTGAATCATAAGCAGTGCCGATTTAATTTTGTTAGTAATATTATCTTCATCGTGTTTTAAATCATTAAATATTCCTGAAAATGATTCAGTATCTAACAAGAGAGAATTTGCTTTATTATTTTTTGCATTTGAGTTTCTGTTCATCATATATAACTCGTAAATTTTTTTAATAACACCAATAAGCTGCGTTTTTTTTATGGAGGACATACCATGGAAACTATTAATATGGGCAAGATCTTTTTTATTATAATGATAATAAGCTCTTCCATCGATTTCTTTTTTTCTGGCAGATCTACCAATCTCCTGTATATAATCACAAACATTTCCTGTTGGAGCAAAATGGGCTACTGTATAAATATCACTGATATCTATACCCATTCCAAAAGCCTTGGTTGCAATCATAGCGGTTTTCTTACCCGTACTATATAAAATGTAATTCTCCTCTTTTTCTTCTTTAGTCATTTTTCCATGATATTTTGCCACCACACCTTGAAGGTGAACACCCCGGGCATATTCCCCGAATCTTTCCAAAAGGCTTATGGTAGGAAAATATATTAATATTTTTTGTTTTTTTTCATCCGACTCTTTAATCAGTTCAATTAATTCCGAGAATTTATCAAGTTCTATTTCACTTCTGATATCCCTTGCCTTTTTTGTATTGTCTATTTCAAATGAAATATTTTCTCTTTTAATATATCCCAAATAAATTATAGGGTTGAACATATACAGACTGGATTTAGTCTCTTCATACATGTCCTCCTGCCCCCTGTAAATAGCAGTAGCGGTAAAAGTAGCAAGTAAAAAACCTGGATTCTGATTAGGATTCTTTTTGAGCTTTTCGATATAGTCTCCAAGGTACCAATAATCCGGACGAAACTGTTTACCCCAAGTAGTAACTATATGAGCTTCGTCAATGATAAACATTCCGATTTTTCTCTCGCCAATTAGATTCTGAATATCTGTCTGTCCAATTAATGTTTCCGGTGAAATATAAAGAATGTTATATACACCATTATTTATTTTCTCTTTTATTTCTTGTTTTTCCATGGGAGATACTTCAGAATTTATTGTTACTGCTTTTTCATATTTATAATTCCGAAGGTTTTTTACTTGATCCTTCATTAAGCCTATCAACGGAGAGATAACAATAGTAAGGAGATTATACTTTTCCGCGAGATAAATTGCTGGTACTTGAAACAAAACTGATTTTCCCGCCCCCGTAGGTGCAGTAATAAATATATCCCTTTTATCTGAAGGTTTTTGGGAAAAATATTTTTCTGCCTGTTCAACCATATCATTTATAATATTTTCCTGAGAAACTTCTTTTACTTCTTTTATACCATTTTGCAATTTATTTATATCATATATTTTTAATGTCCTGAAACTCTCGTGACCCCAATATTTTTTTAGTATATTATTGAAGTCCTCCCGATACGAAGAAACCTCATAAGAAAAATCATTAAATGAAGTTATATTTATATTAGACTTTAAGTTTTTCGATAAAATTTTGATATGACTTTTAAGTTGCTCTATATTGCCGTAATAATTATCCAAATTTATGTATATTGCCTTAGGCACTTCAAAATTTCTACGAGAAATTTCTTCTATAAAATCAAGATAGTCAGCTTCACTGTTAATTTTTTTAGAAGAAATATTGCTTTGAACTGTTATAATTTCTGTTTGGGATTCATCAAAAATTTCGATAAGAAATTCATTGGAAAGGGAGTCTTGTTTTTCCTGATATACTACATAATTTTCTTCCGAACCACCATAAAAACCTTGAAATAAATATGAATATCTTTGAATACCAAAATTATTTTCGACCTCTTCAGAAAATTGTAAAGAATTATCAAAATGTTTTATCAAATCAAATTTCAATTCTTCATTAATGAATATGTATGACGGAAAAAGATTGAAATATAAATTATTATTCAGGATGAAAATTCTTTTGAACTCGGCTTCTGCAAAACTTTTTAGAAAAAGGAATTCTTCATAGGTTAATATACTTCTTTCATATACAGTTTTCATAAAATACTTAGATGCTTTATTATTGATTATTTCATTAAGATCAGGTTTATCGATATTATTGTCCATTATTTCTAAGGGTAAACCTTTAAGAACAATCAAATCGTCATCGCATATTTCATATAAATCAATTATTTCATCAATTCTTCTTTTTATTAATTCTATTAACATTATTTTCCTCAATTAAATAATTTTTTATTTTTTTACTTCTAGAAGGATGTCTGAGTTTCTTTAAGGCTTTTGCTTCGATCTGCCTTATTCTTTCTCTCGTTACATTGAAAATATGTCCAATTTGTTCTAATGTAAGAGGGTTTCCATCGTCGATTCCAAATCTCAGTCTAATTATTTTTTCTTCTCTTGCCCCTAAAGTTTTAAGTAAAGAATCAATATCTTTTTTAAGAAATATTCTTTCTACAACCTCTTCAGTGGTTTCACAGTTTTCATCCAGAATAAACTCTTTTAACGGAGTATCTTTATCTTCTCCGATTGGTACATCTGTAGACGCAATTTTTCTAAAAGTTTCCCTAATAACAAGAGCATATTCTATCTGTTCATTAGTGAAAGAGGTATTATTTGAAATAAATTCAATCCTTTCTTTAAATGTAGGCTGTGGATTAAAGATTAATAAATCTCTCTCAACTCTTGAAATTTTATTAATTGTTTCTTGCATGTGAACTGGAACTCTTATTGAGGAAGAAAAATCTGCAATAGCTCTGGTAATGCTTTGTTTTATCCACCAAATAGCATATGTACTTAACCTTGTTCCATAAGAGACATTAAATTTTTCAACACTTTTTATAAACCCTATCATTCCATATTGAAATAAATCTTCTTCATCAAGGAATGGTCTAGCTACGTTAATATATCTTTGGGAAATTTTAAGTACCAATCTTTTATTTAAAATACAAAGCCTATCAAGGGCATATCTATTCCCTTTTTGAAAGTCAATACACAAACCTATATTTTCATCATATTTATCCTCGCCTTCACTTTGATAATCCTTTTCTGATAATGAGTCATGAGAAGAAATAAAATAATTAGATGATAAATCCAAATAATTCTCCTTTTCTATTTGGTTATATGCATCAAAATCCAATAAATTTTCCTCAAAAACCTCAAAAGAAGATAATTCATTTGTATCTTGTGATTCACTACCTTTTGGAACTTCATCAAGTAATTCAATATCGAGGTCATTTAAAATATTTATGATGTCATATTGTTGTTTTCTGTTAAAAGTTCCAAATATTTTTTGAAAATCAGAATATATTATAAATTTCTTGGTGTTATAAACATTTGTACGTTTATTCTTATTAAAAAAATCTTTTAATTCTTCTAAAACATATA
>JBDHVQ010000159.1:0-4676 GCA_039809845.1 Clostridiaceae bacterium
TGTATATGAAGGACTCGTAATAATACCATTCCTTGCACAGAAGGGAACACTTACATTTGCAGCTATAGGTGTTACAGGATTCGGAACATTCCTCCACCACCTGGTGGATGCTGCTATAGCAGTTCCCATAGCTTCAGCACTTCACCTTCTTCCAAGGAATCTTTTTTCAAAGAAAAGGGCATAAAAAAATAAGGTGAAAACCTAACCTCAAATATTGAATTCAATGATTACAGCCTCTCCGCTATATGGAAAGGCTGTTTTTGTTTGCATTATGTTCATTCCCTTGTATTTTTCATCTGCTATAATTTCTTTCTGAAAAGTAAATACTATTTAAACTACAGGAGGAACAAATATATGGATCTCACAGACAAACTGATGGAAAGAAGAACTGTAAGACATTTTAAAAAGGAACTCGACGAAAGCCTGGTGGAAAAAGTACTTGAAATAACCAACAGGACTGCCACATCCATTGGAATGCAGATGGCATCTGTAATAAAGGTTACTGATCCTGAAAAGAAGAAGGCAATAGCAGAAATTGGAGGACAGCCATACATTGCGACCTGTCCTGTATTATTTATTTTTATCGCTGATTTATACAGAAACAATGAAATCAATAAAGAACTAAACAGGCAGCATGACAATATCAGGGATATGGACAAGTTCTTCCAGGGATTTACAGATTCAGTCCTTATGGCAGGAACAGCAGCCAATGCAGGAGAAGCCCTGGGGCTTGGAAGTGTATTCTTAGGATCAATCC
Organism: Clostridiaceae bacterium; assembly: GCA_039809845.1. GTDB lineage: Bacteria > Bacillota > Clostridia > Clostridiales > Clostridiaceae > JG1575. The sequence continues at coordinate 758 of JBDHVQ010000159.1, forward strand.
ATAACGACACTGAAAAAATCTGTGAAATACTTGAACTTCCGGAACTGACATTCCCGGCGGTGGGACTCGGTATGGGAGTTCCGGATGAAGAACCAATGAAAAAACCAAGAATGAGCCTCGCAATGAGGGTATTTGAAAATACATACGGAAGGTTTGACGGAGAATACCTCGACAAACTTAAAGATTTCGATGAGGAAGTTTCAAAGTATTATGATTTAAGAGAAGGCGGAAAGGCAAGTGATAAATTCACGGACCAGGTCCCTGAAAAGACTGAAGCTGCACCAAAGAGAAGAAAGAATATATTTAATGTCGTTGGAAGCCAGGGTTTCAGACCCTAATAAAAAATACAGTGAAGCAAATAAAAACAGGAATTTCTTCGGAGGATTCCTGTTTTTGCCTTATAAGGTTTCAAAGAAAAATCATATGAATCACCCAAACTTTTTAAAATGAATAAATGTTAAATATCGGAGATGATATATTTGGAGATTATTAAAAATAGTTATAATTAAGTATATTTCAAATTTATAGTATGGGGGTACGGATATGCGGGATTTTGAAACTGACAAGCATTATGAAGAAATGGAACCAGACGAAGGGATTGAATTTCTTTCGAAACTGTTCAGTGAGTTCATATCTCCTGAAACAGGAAAATTTACTGAGGAAATTTCGTATGAAGAAGAAATTAAGGATGATGAAGACCTTTATCCTGATGCAGATAACGAAGAAATATATGAAAAAGCACTTAAAGTTAATTTTTCCGACGACAAGTATGTAATTAATCCGTGGGGAAAGGAGACTCTTTCAGAAGAATCGTTACGTGTAAAAAAGAATATACAGAACTCCTTTTAAGTAAAGAATATGGAGAACTCCTATTAGGCAAAGGAAACGGAAATCCGAAAATATTAACGGGTAAAGTAATTGGAAAGACAACTATCGATATTGAGGGAAGGAACTTTGCATTTGCGGTTGTTAAAGTTTCCCCCTGAAAATCTGTTCAATGTATATATTCCAGAAAATGAATTTCTTCTTCCTGGTGAATATAAGAATAGCTCCAATCAGATTACACTGAGAATTGGTTCGGAAGTGGATTTTATAGTCAGACAGATTTTCCCGGAAAACAAAATTGCCCTGGGATCCCGTAGGGATGCTATGAAAATTAAAAGAAGATTTTATTTTTTAGAACCAGTCAACAGATTCGGAGACACAAGAATAGGCGGGGGAAAAGATGTCCAGGCCAGAGTTCAGCTTGTTGCAAAAGCTGGTGCTGTCGTTGAAATATTCGGAACAGAAACATTCATTCCCCTGAGTGACCTGCTTCATGAGTTTGTTCTTGATGCTAAGGAAAAATTTACACAGGGAGATATTATTGAGGTTGAAATAATGAAAAAGAAAATTATTGGCTATACTGTTGATCTTGAATGTTCAAGGCTTCCTCTGGTTTCAAAGGTTATTGAAAACTATATTTCCCGGATGGAGAAAGGGGATTCATTTAAAGGCACAGTAGTAAATATCACTTCCAATAAAAATCAAGTCTACTTTCATACTGATGTTGGATTTGATGTGCTCTGTGGATTTCCCCGGGGAAAAGAAAATGAGGAACCACCAATGAAGGGGGATGAAGTAATTGTAGAAATCACCCAAGCCAAAGAGGGTATAGGCAGAGTATTCGGGAGAATTGAGAGCTACCGGAAGAGAGTAAAAAATTAAATTAAGAATATAAAAATGTACATCCTTGTCCTTTGAAAGCGAAAGGATCGGATGTACTTTTTTATCAGCTGGAGGAGTATTCTAGTCACTCAGAAATTCAACCAGTCAGAATATCTGAATTTCTGCAATCTCATGTCAGTTTATTCGCAGTAGTTCAAAGTGACATCCCTGACTTCATCACGATCAGATAAAAGTTTTTATCTATCGGGTAATACCGTTGAATTGATGTTGCTCAGTGAATAAGAAAAATGCCACTTCGAACTTTCTCCTTCTTTGAAAGCAATCTGTATAGTTCCATTGGACTTGTCTATTGTAAGTGCTATTGTTACAGGAGAATTATCATTTGATTTACTAAGACCGGGGAAAACATTTTTAAACTCAGTGTCAGTGAGAGGTTCCTTGGTAACGAGTACTTTTTCCTCCGGGGTTTCACTGAGTTCAAGTTTTTTAAGAACCTCAAAAGGAACCTCTCCGGTTACAAATATCTGTTTCAATTCTCTTTCAGTGGTTATAAGATCCCCTTCAGAAAGCATATTATCTTTATTTCTTTCCTTTACATCTTCATTTTTAACATAATAGACTGTGCTGAGAATTGCAGGAGATCCTTTGATGTGTTTTGTAACATCCATTGTGAGGCTTGAAGACTGAGTGGCAGCTTTATTCATTTCACCAAGAATGGTTTTTACTTTTGAAGAATCGGCAGGCTGAATTTCTTCCCTGGAAACTTACTGGACTGCACTGAGATCCTTTTTCTTAAGAACCTCCAATATATATTTTTCGGGGACTTCAATCGGATTATCAGGATTCCGATGGTCTGTTCCAAAAGCTGGGAATTCTGCATCCAATATATTGTAATCTGCCTTGTAATCAGAACTGTCTTTTCTTACAAACCAGATTCCTGCAATCTCATCTGTCAGTGTCCCAACAAGAATAAAATCACCGCAGTCAACAATTGCAGCTTTTTGCGTATCACCGTAAATTTCTCCGAAAATAATCTTGCGGATATCTATAAAAAGATTGGTTTCCTGAAATTCCGGAACTTCAGCATAACCTCTTGGTGTCAGATTAAGATCAGTTGACCCGACCCGTTCGGCTGTGGGAAATTCAAATTTTTCATTGGTATATTCCTGTACATCCCATATGCCGGTCCTCGTAAAGTTCATATATAGGATATTATCCTTTACACCCATGGCTTTACCAACAATATACCCATTCATTCCATCTGACATTTTATCGCTTTTTATCACTGCATCGCTGTAATAATCGGCATAGGGTACTTCCTCATAATTCTTGAGACTGTAATCAATCGTGGAAGTTGCGATGAATGAATACTGAAACTGTCTTAACTTGGGAGTAAGATCCGCTATAAAGTCACCCTGGAGAAAAATTGGATTCTTGGATGTAATATATGAAAACTCAAAATTTTCTGGAAAACCGGTCATAATATTCTTTATTTCATCAGGAAGCTTATCAAAAAGAAGGTCTTTCTGAAGGAAGTAATCAGACTCAGCTCCCGGGAATCCTATTCTGGATGCATCTTCCTTTACTTTTTCTGAAAGTTCCTTCAGGAGATTCTGAGTATTTCTGTCTCCTGAGGCAGATGCTGCAAACCCAATAACCGAATCACATAAAAGATCGGCCTCGTCATCTGAAACATAATCAGAAAAATTCGCTTCTTCAAATGAATCCCCCATCCTTTACATAATAAAAATCATAGACACCCCGGTTTCCTCCGGTAGCGACTGAACCCTGTCTGATTGAAAAACTTTCTGATTCTTTAAGTTTTTTAAAAAGAGCGGAAAGGGAATCCCTTATAAGTTTTTCATCTTCTTTTATATCGCTGCCTGGTGCTTTCTTTCCTGCAATCGGGGAATAATAATCCTCAGGTTCTGCACTGCCTTTAAGCTCAGTCCAGTAATATTCCGGAGGAATAATTTCGGGAATACTTTCATTTTCTTTACTCAGGAAATAAGAATGGGGAAATCTTTTTTCCAATATATTAAAATCTGCCTGATATGCAGAAGCATCTTCTCTTAGAAACCAGATACCGGTTATATCGCCTTTTAAAGCATAGAGCAGAAAACAATCTCCCATATCAAGGATTCCTACCTTTTCCTCATCGCCGTCAATTCTCTCAAAAAGCGAGCCGTCTATCCATGAATTTGTATGGTAGCTTCTGAACAGGCCGGTGGACTTATAACCCATAAGAGTC
>JBDHVQ010000160.1:0-4615 GCA_039809845.1 Clostridiaceae bacterium
GCAAGTGGCTTTAATCCGGGGAATGAATCAGCTGCATCGGCAAGGCTGTCAAACACATATTCAGTGAGAGGTGCCCTGTCTGTGTAAACCACGAAATATCCGTTTTCTGCCATGGGGAAGGATCCGGGATATGCTTCCATTGCCTCTTTGAGTGTTGTAAAGTAATGGGCTACGTTTATGAATGAAGTTTTTGGAGCACTTCTTTCTGGCTGTGGTTTTGTATTTTCTGGTTTTGTTGTTTCAGGCTTCGTTGAAGGATCGGGAACTGTGGTTCCTGCTGCAAAAAGTCACTTGTTTTCTTTGATATATTCTGCAAGGAGGTCTTTTACGGGTCTGAAAGTGTCAGTAACGTTCTTTCCGCCAGAGAAGTCGTACTTGTCACCGCCTGTAAGGAGAAAGTCGAGGGTTGAAACAGAATAGTACTTGTCATTTTCAATAGGAGTACCATCAAGGAGTGCCGCTGTTTTTATCATGTTGTTTTCATCCAGTGTGACTTTTACTCCGTAGTACTGACCTGAACTGAATCCGTCATGGGTTATACCGTGCTGGAGTACCTTTAAAAGATCCGCTCCTGAAAGATCCATTGTAACGAGGGTATTGTCAAATGGGAAGATTTCATACATATTACCCATTGTAATTTCACCTGGGTTTATGGATGTCCTTATTCCTCCGCCGTTTATGTAGCCAATCTGGGTTCCGCCGAGTTCTGCAAGTCTTTCGGAAGCCCAGGCACCGAGTGGAGTAACCTGAACGTCCTGCTCCCTTGAATGTTCGAGTCCCTTTTCATCCTTTCCTATAACTTCATTTAGGATGGGGCTTAATTTTTCTTCGTATCCTGAAACTATTGCACTTACCTCAGGATCGGGAGTTATCTTATCTTTTCTTAAATAGATTTCATCGACCTTACCGTCAACTCCTAAAAGTTTACCGGTATTCTTATCGAATTTAAGTTCTCCTATTGAGAGTGTCCTTCCGTTGTAGTAACCCTGAAGAACCTGAATTCCGTTCACCAGCCCGTCTATTGTCTGATGTGTATGTCCTGAGAATATAAGGTCCACACCTTTGACATTCTTTGCAAAATCAGAAACTTCCCCTGTTATTTCCCTGGTATCCTTGTCCTGGAAACCACCGAGATGTGTAAGTGCTATAACGGCATTTACCATTTCCTGTTCCTGGAGGTATTTTGCCCACTTGTTTGCTGCTGTTGCAGGATCTGTAAAGGTAATGTCCTTTACGTTTTCTGCAAGGGTCTTGTCCTTTGTTTCCGGTGTTGCGATACCGATGTATCCGACTTTTACCTTTGTCCCGTTGGTAAGGGTATATTCCTTCACTATGTAGGGATCTGCGTATTCAACAGGTTTTCCTGTGGCTGTGTATTCGATGTTTGATGCGAGGAATTTGAATCCGCCTTCCTTCGCCCACTTCTCCATCATCTCAACACCCCAGTCATATTCGTGGTTTCAGATTGCTGAAGCTTCCATCCCCATGGCTTCAAGAGCTTCATTTACAGATTCACCCTTTGTAAGGTTTGAAATTGCCGATCCCTGGTACTGGTCTCCTGCTGATATAAAATGGACACTGGAGTATTCGTCTTTAAGTTCATCTATTGCTCCGGCAACCTTTGCAATACCCGGGTTCTTTCCGGTCTTTTCTTCAAGGAGAGAACCGTGGAAATCACTTATTGCAACCACTGCAATGGTCTCAGAGTCTTCTGCGGCTGTGGCAGACGCATCTGTTTTATTTTCTGATTTTTCATCTACCGGAAATCCGGTTTCTTCATCTTTTTTTTCTGCAGATGTTGTTGCGGTAGGTTCTTCACCTTCAGTTACTTCATCACCGGCAGAAAAAGGGATCACAAGGCTATTTTCTTCATCCTCTGAAGGAGCTTTTTCAGCTTCCTCTGAAGTATCAGCGGTGTCTTCGTTGTTTTCAGAAACTGTTCCTCTTTCTGTTGCAGCTGTTGTGGATGAAAGGTCTGCGGCACTTGATTTTACTCATGGAATAATCATTCCCAGTGAAAGAATGACTGATAGGAGTAAAGTCCTTGTCTTTTTCATGTTAACCCTCCGGATTTTTATTGCCCTGTCAGTATACGAATTGTCTGTTATTTCCCGTGGTGTCTTTTATTAAGTCTGTGTTAAATTCAATATCATTTTAATGTATGTATCAGCTTTATCTATGAATGTTATCTGAAATTAACATTTAATTTATTTTCAGACAGATGTTAAGTTATTTGTATAAACGGGGGTAATAAAAATGATTAAAGAAGAAGATATTAAAAGAGTAAAAGCTGAAGGATTTTTGTGGAACAAGGGGACAGAAAATTTTTCGGCGAGAATTATAACAGTCAACGGAAAAATCAGTTCAGATCAGCAGAAGCACATCGGGGAAGCAGCGGAACGATTCGGAAACGGTGAAGTGACGTTCACTACGAGACTGACAATAGAAATACCAGGAGTACCTTTTGAAAAGACTGAAGAATTAAAGGAATTTTTAAGCCTTTCAGGACTTGAAACGGGAGGTACAGGTTCAAAAGTAAGACCGGTAGTTTCTTGCAAAGGTACCACATGTCATTATGGTCTTACCGATACATTTGATCTTTCAGAAAAGATCCACAGAAAGTTCTACGAAGGATACGGGAAAGTAAAACTGCCCCATAAATTCAAGATAGCCGTTGGAGGATGTCCAAATAACTGTGTAAAACCTGATCTTAATGATGCGGGAATTATAGGACAGAGAATTCCCCGTTTTGATGAAGACAAATGCAGAAACTGCAGTACATGTACTGTGGAAAAGATATGTCCTGCGGATGCAGTGAATATAACTGAAGGTAAAATCACATTGGATGAAGACAAATGTATAAACTGCGGAAGATGTATCGGCAAATGTGCATTTCATGTTTCAGATGATTATACTGATGGATATAAGGTATATATAGGTGGAATGTGGGGAAAATCGCCGAGAAAGGGAGATGAAATTTCAAGGATATTCAGTTCGGAGGAAGAATGTCTGGACTTTATAGAAAACATCATTCTTTATTTCAAGGATAAAGGAATCCCTGGTGAAAGATTCGGAAGGACCATAGACAGAATCGGGAAAGAAAAGGCGGAAGAGGAACTTCTTTCAGAAATATCACTGAAAGAGAAAAACCGTATACTTAATCAGGAAGTAAAGGGAAAAGGTGCAACCTGTTGAATCAGTAAAATAAATAGTCCATTTCTTGTTTTCCTTTATCCGGATTGGAATTCTTAAAAAGAAACCAGGATTACACCTATCTCATCATATAATGAAATAAAAAACCATAAAGGGACATCAGGTAAAAAACCGAAATGGATAAAACGCAGTATATTGAAAACCCATGCACTACATCGCCACTTTCATACTGGAAGTCAGTCAATTTCAGAATTTCCGATAATATAAAAGCAGTCAGTGAAGTTATATACCGTCCGGAAGATTATGAAAACTGTGAGGTTATAAAATATTTCAGGCTCTGTCACAGAATGGAAAATATAAATAAACCGGAAATACCTGAAGGATTTTATATAACAAAACCCACACTGATAGAATTCTCATCCCATATCGGTCAGTGTTATGAGAAAGAATCAGTAACTGAAAAAGAACTCCGAAAATACAAAGAAAGACCTACATACGATGATTCACTCAGGATAGGACTAAAAGATAAAAAAAGCGGAGAACTGGTCGCTTCGGTGATAGCTGAAGCTGACAGAGAAATAAAAGAAGGTTACATTGAATGGATTCAGGTAAACCGCCAATATAGAAAGTGGGGACTCGGAAAATATCTCCTTGAAGAAATTCTTTACCTCATGAAAGGTAAAGTTGATTTTGTCACTGTTTCAGGAAAAGCAGATGATGCTGATAATCCCGAAAAACTATATACCTCCTGCGGCTTTTCAGAAAAGGTAATCTGGAATATAATAATGAAAAATGAGAATCCGGTTCAGAGACGGATAAAGGCAGGAAAATATGGAAATAGTAACCTACAGACCGGAATTTAAAAAGGATTTTATAGAACTTAACGAAGCATGGATTTCCTCCCTTTTCAAAATGGAAGAGGAAGACTACAGAGTACTTTATAACTTTGAAGAAGACCTTGAAAAAGGTGCACAGATATTCTTTGCTGTTGAAAACGTAGAGGTTCTGGCCTGCAGCATGATAGCTCCTATAGATGAGACAGAATGGGAGCTGGAAAAATTTGCAGCAAGAGGTATGTATACAGGAACAGGAGCAGGTACAGCTTGTCTTCTGGCATCAATTGAATATGCCTGGGGACAGGGTGCCAAAAAAATAAGTATAGTTTCCAACAGGAAGTGTGACAGGGCATTGAGACTGTATGAAAAATACGGATTCAAGGAAATACCGCTGGACAGGGAAAAATTCCCGTTTGAAAGGGCAGATGTTTCCTATGAACTTATCCTGGAATAAAAAGGTTATCCGAAAATAACAATTTCTCAAAAAAACTATTGTAATTTAAAATACGGTTTGATATAATAATCTTTGTCAGCCGTGGAAAGATGGTCGAGCTGGTTTAAGGCACCGGTCTTGAAAACCGGCGATGTGCAAGCATCCCTGGGTTCGAATCCCAGTCTTTCCGCCA
>JBDHVQ010000161.1:0-4611 GCA_039809845.1 Clostridiaceae bacterium
TTGATTTTATTGTATTCGTCCTTCATCACAGGAACCATTTTTTTCATTGGGTTATGGGTAAATTCTTCATACCTGTCTATATCTATGGGATTCATTACTGCCCCTCCCATTATTTCCCCACCTGCACCGGCTCCCAGTGGTATAGTATATTTCCCTTGATTTCTTGCCTTTATGTATCTGTAGCTGTCCCTACCCGTTTTTACCATTCTGGTGATTTCCAAAAATTCAAAACCATCCTTTCTCATTTCTCCTGCTATGGTATTGAAAAAGAGTCGGTCCTTTTCCATATCATCCGTGTCATCTGAAGAGTCTGTATCTTTCATCTGGAGATTGGAAAGAATTGAATTTTCCATTGAAATAAGTGAATAGAGTGAAAAGCCTGCTATATCGAGGTTTTTCATTATATTTATGTCATTTCGCAGTTCTTCCATAGTCTCACCCGGATAGTTATAGATAAGATCCATGCTGATATCCGAAAGACCTGTATTGACATATTCCTTCATTCTTTGAAGTGCGGAATCGCCGTCTCCGATTCTCCCGAGGAGTTTCCTCCCCCTGGTGCTGAAAGTCTGTATTCCGGTACTCAGTCTGTTCAGCCCTGATTCCATGAGATTCCGGAGCTTTCCGGGTGACAGTTCAGAAAGAGTGGTTTCCATGGTTATTTCACAGTCAGGGGCAAGGAGAAAGGCTGACTTTAGTTTTTCAAGAATCCTTATAAGGTCCTTTTCATCCATTGAAGTGGGTGTGCCACCCCCGAAATACACGGTATCAATATCACATGTTTTTACAAACGGTGTTTCAGAAATATTGTCGATGTGTCTTATTATCATGTCTGCATATTGAGGATTGCATGGAGAGAGTTCCCTTCTCATGCTGCAGAAGGTGCATATTTTACTGCAGAAAGGAATGTGTATGTATATGGCATTGCCTTCTCTGTCACATTCTTTCCCGTAAAGCTTTGACAGGTCTTCCATCCCTTCTGCAAATCTCTTCTTTTCCCTTCCCATGGAATGGGATTTTATTCTTTCACTGTATCTTTCTTTTTCCATGAGTTACTTATGCCATACTTTCACTGTTTTTAAGTTTCCTGTAAAACAACCTGAATGTTTCTGCTGCTTTTTGCCTGTCATTGTCATCAGGATGACTTTCTGCATCCTCATGCCTTTTTCTTCTCGCTTCATCCATATAATGGGGATGATCCTCCGGAAGGTTCTTGAATTTATCCTTTAATCTCTGGCAGATTCTTCCCTGGCAGATGAATTCAGATAAAACGGTGCAGCCGTTGTCTTCAAGCTTTGCCTTCCCGTAATCCAGAACTTTTCTCGCATGGTCTGAATCAGGATATACACCAGCAGTAGCAATTATACCTGCAGGCTTATTCTTTATCCTGTCCATATATGTATCTGCAAGACTGTCCGCCTTTCCCTTGTCTGCCCAGTAACCTATGATATATGCATGGTAATCACCTGAAGGATTGTCTGCAATATCTCCTATTTCAACCGAATCACCTTCTTTAATATATTCCGAAAGTGATTCATAAACTGCTTCACATACATTCCTGGTATTGCCTGTCTGGGATGAATAACAGATCATTATTTTCATATTTTCAGTATTCCTTTCAGAGGTTTCAAGATTCTCTGATGACTGATTAGTTCCTCAGGAGTTAATCAGTCATCTGTTATTAAGGTTATATCTTATATTCTTTTAAGTTCCGTATTTTAGAACTGCCTTTTAAGCTCCACCTTTAAGTTGATGCTTTTAAGTTACTGCTTTTAAGTTGCGGGTTTCATATACAATAATTTGAACTTAATCAAAAAAATAAATTTGTGATTATAGTTGTATGATATATATTCCTGCTCTGCCGGAAAGGTTTAATGATGGTGGTGGGTTTTTATTCCTTCCTTAAGCCTGCTGACGAATAGATTTCTTATCTTTTCATATTCACCGAGTCCTTCAAGATGAACTTCTGTGTCATATCCTTCAGATTTCAGGACTGAATTCCAGGAATCATCTTCATCCCCTGCCATATCGTTCTTGGCATGATCCCCTGCTACAAGCATGAGTGGCATGAGATGTATTTTTTTATATTCCTTTTCTTTAAGTTCCCTTATTACATCGGACAGTTCAGGGAATCCTTCTACTGTTCCTATGTATATACTGGTTGTTCCGTCTTTACGGAGCATATTCTGGAGCTGGGAGAAACATGCGTTTCCCGGATGGTATGAACCATGACCCATGAGGACATATGCTTCATGATCTTTTTCATCTGGACAGGTTTCTTTTAAAAACCCTGCGAGATTTTCAAAATCTTCATGGCTGTAAAGTAGTGGTCTTCCGATTTTTAAGGATTCAAATGTCCCGTTGTCGAGGAACGTGTGGAAAGTCCTTAAAATGCCGTCGTATTCCTTCCCGGGCATAATAATAAAAGGCAGGATTTCAACTTCTTTAAATCCATCTTCCTTAAGATGATTCAGTGCTTCTTCGGGACTTTCTGTCGCAACTCCGTTCCTTTTATTAAGTATCTTTCTTATTATCCCCGATGTGAATGCACGTCTTACTTCATGCTGAGGATATGCTTTTCTCACATCTTCTTCCATGGGTTCTATGGTTTTTTTGAGTGTATCCATATGGGTAGTTCCAAAACTTACCACGAGTACTGCTTTTTTTGCTTCTGAAGAGGTATTTTCTGCCATTCTTTTCCCTTTCTATATGTATTTGATTATTTAATCCGGTATGAAGTATTTTCTTTTTTTACCCGGTATCTCCGTGAGGTTTCCTTCTACACCGAATACATCCATAATGGATTCTTCGGTGATGACTTCTTCCGGGTGTCCAGAATAAAGAATTTTTCCTTTTTTAAGCATTGCAACCCTGTCGGAGTATTTTATTGCGTGGTTGATGTCGTGCAGTACACACATCACCGTAATGCCATGTTCTTTTTTTAGTTTTTCAAGTGTTTTTAAAACTTCCTCCTGGTGTTTGATGTCGAGGGAAGTTGTTGGTTCATCGAGGAGTATTATCCTGGTCTTCTGACAAAGACACATGGATATCCAGACCCTCTGACGTTCCCCACCTGATAGGGTTTTAAGGAGCCGATCCTTGAACTGCAGGACTCCCGTCTCTGCCATTGCCCATTCCCTTATTGCAGCCGATTCAATATCCTTCTGGAATATCCCTGTGTATGGGGTTCTTCCGTAGGAAACCAGCTGTTCCACAGTAACATCTGCAGGTGCCTTTGGGTTCTGCGGAAGGTTTGATATAAGCCTTGCTTTCTGCAGCGGCTTATAATCCTTAAGGTCCTTTTCACCGAGGATCACAGAACCTCCCTGCCTTTTAAGTACCCCTGCCATGGTTTTTAAAAGAGTTGATTTACCTGAACCGTTGGGACCAAGAAGAGTTATGAATTCCCCGGGTTCTGCGGTGAGTGATGCCGATTCTATTACAGTTTTGTTTTCATATCCGCATTTAAGATCAATTGCCTGAAGTTTTATCATCATGCCACCTTCTTCTGTCTTAAAAGATATAAAAAGAAGGGAACTCCCAGTATGGACATTATTATCCCCACAGGTATTTCCATGGGTCTGAAAATGGTCCTTCCTATGATGTCCGCCGCCATTACAAGCCCTCCGCCTAAAAACATTGCCGAAGGAACCAGAATTTTATGGTCTGATCCTACAATGAGTCTTGCAAGATGGGGACCTATAAGACCTACGAAACTTAATAGTCCGACAGTTGATACTGCAGCTCCTGCAAGTACTGAAGAAAGTGTTATCAGGATAATCCTTATGAGTTCGACATTTATTCCAAGACTTCCTGCTACTTCATCCCCCAGGGACAAAACATTGAGTATTCTCCTGAAAAAGAAGGTAAGAAGAATGCCAATTACTGCATAGGGCAGAATCATGTAGAAGTTTTTCCAGCCCGTACCCTGAAGGCCTCCCACCGTAAATCCTATGGTGTTCTGAACCCTTGAAGGAAACAGGATGAAAAGGCTCTGCATCGCTGCGTTTAAAAGTGAAGATACGGCAATACCTGAAAGAACCATCCTCAGTGGGTCAACCCCTCCCTTCCAGGAGAGAAGATATATGAGAAAAGTAGTTAAAAGAGCGCCTGTAAATGAAAATACCGGAACAAGGTAGGTCCTTTCCGGATACAGTATCAGTATTATTACAGCCATAAGTCCCGCACCAGAAGAGACCCCGATGATACCAGGTCCTGCCAGTGGGTTCCTCATTATTCCCTGAAGGATTGTACCTGATAATGCAAGACATGCACCTACCATGGCTGCTGTTAAAGTCCTGTGGAGTCTTACATTGAATATGATCTGTCTTATCTTGCTGCCGTCATCTATAAAAAGACCCCTTATGACATTGGAGGGTGAAATATCCACCGCCCCAAGTGAAATGCTTAAAATCATGCTTATGACAAAAAATAACGCTATCAGAAAAAGTCTCAGTCTCTTCCCCGAAAGCCCCGTACCCTTGTCAAGTGCTGAGGTATCTTCCATATTACTTCCCTTTCCCCTGACACATTCAGTTTTTTGCTGATAAATCCATAGGGGAGTTTAAGAATTAAGCTCCCCTGGATTTATTCACTTACATTATTTCCGAT
>JBDHVQ010000162.1:0-4596 GCA_039809845.1 Clostridiaceae bacterium
TTTTCATAATTTAAAATTTCAGGTTTAATTTCATATTTAACTCTTTCCCACTTTCATTCAGGAGGAAAATTATTTTTACAGGAATTATTTTTATTTAAAAGGTGGTAAGTAATGATTATTGAGGTAAATGAGAATGTATTTGTCCAGCAGTCAGAAATCTTTCTTACCCTGACTCCCATTATTCTTTATAAAGATACTGCATTCATCGCAGATCCTTCAGTTACATTTTCTGATCTCAAAGAAATAAAGAATCTGATCCATGGTAAAAATGTCAAAAATGTCATAAGATTTACTACCCACTGCCACTGGGACCACATCATTTCTTCCCCGGACCTCAATATAAAATGGGAATATACCTCTCCCCAATCAAGGAAAATCATGGATAAAAAGGGACCTGAATTAATTTCAGAACTCACTGAAGAAATGAAACAGTTCAATGAGGATTACTCCGTTTACAAAGATTTTCTTTTAAATGAAACATCACTTGAAACTGAAAAGAATCATGATATTGAAGGCATAAAATTTTCAGCCTATTATGCAGAAGGACATTGCGAGGGACAGACATTTCTATATTCCCCTGTAGAAAGGATTCTTTTAAGTGCTGATACATTAAGCCCTTCTGAACTTCCGACCTTTGATTCCTATAATAATCTCCTGATATATATTGAAGATCTTCACTACATAGAAGAATTTATCCGAAAATCTGATGCTATTATACCCGGCCACGGCTGGCCCATGGAACGGTCATATGCTCTTGGAATTATGAATAAAGACATGAAATATCTTCTGTCAGTTAAAGGTTTTACAGAGAATACAGATAACAGAAAAATGGATATAAAAACATTCCTCAAAAAAGGAAATTCAATTCTTTCTGAATTAAATGATGAAAGAATCACTGGTTACTCTTACTCTTCTTCATTCCACCAGGATAATCTCAAAGCCATATATAACAGTCTTAAATAGCCTGCAGTTAAAAATACAGCAACAGCCTCTTTATACTGCTAAATTAACTTACATCAAAACCAGTGAGTCGGGCAAAGTATCAGAATGAAAAAGAATCAGAATTATTTTATTCTTGTTTTGGTTAATCTGTGACTCTTAAACCCCGGCTCTTTTTCTCCTGATTAACGATAATCATATTGAAAAAAGACAGTTATCTTATTATACTTTATCTAAGGACTGAAGCAGAAAATAGTAATGATCTGAATTATTGTATCAAAGAGATTCTCCGGCGGTGGAAAGGAGAAATACAATTAGGTCACGAATGGGTTCTGTGAGTTCCGGGGCAGAAAAAAAGAAGTATTCCCCGGCGGTTATTCCCCCGTTATGAGGAAGAGGATATGTAAGTATCCTTAAAGATGCGGATATTAATATCTGCAATATAGGTGGCACCGCGTAAAATACGCCCTATGCATAATATTATGCATAGGGCTTTTATAATTTTTTCAGGAGGATAATATGGAAGAAGGAAAGAATACGGAATCAAAAAAGATTGTTTTTTCAGGGATACAGCCATCGGGCAATCTGACAATAGGAAATTACCTTGGAGCAATAAAGACGTGGGTTAAAAACCAGGATATCTACGACAATATTTTCAGTGTTGTGGATATGCATGCAATCACGGTGAGACAGAATCCTGCCGAATTAAGAAGGAGAAGCCTTGAGGTGGCGGCTATTTATCTTGCAGCTGGCATTGACAGGGAAAAAAGCACCATATTCATACAGTCCCATGTGCCGCAGCACGCAGAAGCCTCATGGATTCTGACCTGCTATTCCTATATGGGGGAACTCTCGAGGATGACACAGTACAAGATGAAGACACAGAATAAGGAAGGAGAGGCCATAGAAGCAGGTCTTTTCATATATCCGGTCCTTATGGCAGCGGATATTCTCCTCTACCAGACAGACCTTGTTCCGGTGGGAATAGACCAGGTACAGCATGTCGAACTTACAAGGGATATAGCGCAAAGATTCAACAATCTTTATTCAGATACTTTCAAAATACCTGATGTCCTTATAAGTACGGAAGGTGCAAAGATCATGGATCTTCAGAATCCTGAAAAGAAGATGAGTAAATCCGAAGAAAATCCAAATGCTTCCATAAGAATAATGGATACAAAAGAGGATATCAGAAGAAAGATTTCAAGGGCAGTCACAGATTCAGTGGGAGAAGTCAATTACACCGATGACCAGCCGGGAGTCAAAAACCTCATAAATATAGTTTGTGCAATAACTTCAAAGACACCCCAGGAAGTGGTTGATGAATACAGAGGACTTGGCTACAAGGAATTCAAGGAAGGTGTGGCTGAAACAATAATTTCCGATATTATTCCCCTGCAGGAAAGGGTCAATTCCCTTCTTAAGGAAAACAAATCTGAACTTGAATCCATATTGAAAGAAGGTGCAGAAAAAGCATCCTACAGAGCCCAGAAAACCCTCCGAAAGATGTACAAGAAAATAGGTTTTGTCCCTTCTTTCAGATAATGTAATATCTGATATCTTTCCGGATTTTTAATGTCATAGGCGCCCTTTAAGAAACCTCTCTTTCAGGGCGCCTTTTCTATACCTGGATTAATTTATTTTTTTGAATTTCCAGTCTTGAATATGGTTTTGATTTTTTGGTTTTTCATATGTTTACTTCTGTCAGGAGATAGAATCGGAGTCGGTTTTACCCCTTTAATATTCCCTCTTTTTCATTACTCTTTCTGATAATTTCATGGATGTTAGATAAATCAGAATACTTAAAATGATAGAAGCTGGAATAAGAATGGCTGGGTTTTCCGTAATGTTTTCAATAAGAGGCAGTAAGCCTGAAGTCTTACTTCCCACAAGAAGTGTAAGAATCCCCATACCGACAATAAGTGTAATAATACTTACCAGGAGGGTTATATTCCTCGCTGTCTCGCTCTCAAATCTGATGTATATAAAAAGATACACAGAGCTGATGACAGAAAGAAGCAGTATTATCATGGAATTGGCTGATATATACTGTATTAATTCAGTCCGGTTTTTAAAAACTAAGTCCATGATAAATCTGAATACCGTTACGAACATGAATGCTGAAAGCATAAGAATAAAGGAAAGAAGGTATTTTTCCCTGACGTAGCTCTTTGGTGAAACGGGAAGTGTCATGATAAAAGGCATTCCATTGTCGTATTTGTCATAGCTTATGGTGGACACTGTAGTCATTGCCATGAGGAATAGAAAATATGCATTGGCAAACCATGATTTATCTTCTCCTGAAAAGTAAAAATAAATAAAAAATGCGAGACCGAAAATTATCATTGATTTCTGTTTTTTTCCGATAAAGTATAAATCCTTGATTAAAAGTCCCTTCAATGTTTATTCCCCCTTTCCACAATCATGGTTATAAGTTCATCGAATCCGGGCTTTTCTGTAACCATTTCCTTCCGGTTATCAATAAACCATGCTCTGTCTCTTACAAGACATCTGATACCGTATTTTTCCTTCCTGCATCTTACTATCAGTTTTTCTTCTTCAGGGGTGAAATTTTCTTCCTCAGCTTTTATAATTCCATATTCAGATAAAAATCTGTGGGTCTCTTCATGGAATACTATTTTTCCTTCATCTATCACATAAAAATCATCGCAGATACCTTCAAGATCAGAAGAAATATGGGAGCTTGTGAGTACAGAAGCTGCTTCGTTCTTTTCCATGTAATCCCTTAAAAGTGAAAGGATTTCTTCCCTCGCCACTATATCAAGACCTGAAGTTGGTTCATCGAGGATGAGTAAATCAGCTCCGTGGGTAAGTGCAGTTATAGTTTTAAGTGCGGCTCTCATGCCGGTGGAATACTCTTTGAAATCTTTTCCTTCTGTCAGATTAAACTCATGTGCCAGTTCATCAAACAGCTCTTCATCAAAGTTTTTATACATTGCTCTCAGCATCTTTTTATATATTCCAAGGTTTAAATAACCTGAAGCCATCGAGTCACCGAGGACTGTTCCTGTTTTTTCCTTATCCGCCCGATTAAGGTCAAGGGGATTTTTACCGAAAACCTCCGCATTTCCTCCATCGGGTATAACAAGCCCCAGTAGTATTTTAAATACAGTAGACTTTCCTGCTCCGTTTCGTCCTATAAGACCGGTGACTCTGCCAGGTTCCAATTCCATTGTCACATCGAGATTGAAATTCCCATATGATTTTTTAAGTTTTTCTGTCCTTACTGTCAGCTTTTCCGCCATTGTTGCTCTTACTCCTTTCTGGAGGAAATTATTATATCGAGTATTTCCCTTATTTCTCCATGGGAAATCCCAAGTTTTTCCCCCTTGATTACAATATCTTCCATCTGCCTTTCAACTTCCATCAGAGCATCCTGGAAATTCTTCTGACTGTTTACGGGAAGAATATATGATCCTTTTCCATGGACAGTCTTTGTATATCCTTCTTCTTCGAGGATGTCGTAGGCTTTTTTTACAGTGAGTGCACTTATTTTAAGTTCCCCCGAAAGACTTCTTACCGATGGGAGTATATCCTGTTCTTTTAATGTACCCTTATGGATCATCTTTTTTACTGAATCCACAATCTGTTCGTATATGGGGACCATGGATCCGTTGTCTATTATAATTTTCAAGA
>JBDHVQ010000163.1:0-4582 GCA_039809845.1 Clostridiaceae bacterium
CACGAGTGTTCTTGCTCCTGCTTCCTGATCGAGGATTGTAAGACCTGGACCGTCATTTGCTCTTTTAACCTTTGCTATCCATGCTGTGAAGTTGTTTTCTTCCTCAGCCTGTTCCTTGACATACCAGTCGAGGAATTTCATTGCAAAGTAATCCTTGTCTTCAACAGCCACATCGTAGAGGTCGTGGATTTTCTTTGTGATGAACTTTTCGTGTTCAAGTCCCTTTTCAAATATATCGAGTATTGATGCATAGTCAGTTGTTGCACCGTCGAGGGGAAGCATTTCCCACTTCTGGTTTACGAATGCTAAGTATTCCATGAAGAATCTGCAGTGGATCATTTCTTCATCAGCCTGCACCTTCATGAAGTTAGCAAATCCGTCCCAGTCGTTGTCCCTCAACCATGATTCCATACCGAAATAAATGTTCCTTGATTCGTATTCATACTTTATCTGTTCATTGAACATTTTTACCAGCTTTTCTGACATTTCCATTTTAAAATTCCTCCCTTTGATTACAATCGTTGTATTTGTTCCAATACTATTATTATAGGAGTATATTTTGTATCCTCTGTGTACTTATTGTTTATTAACTATTAATTTACTATTGGCAATAAAACACTCTCCTGAGATAATCTTCTCAGGCATACAGCTGACAAGAGTCTTTGTGGCTTATTTTAAGTTCTTAAGGTTGAAGAATGATTCTTTTCCAAGGTATTCAGAAGCAAGGCCTAATTCTTCTTCAATTCTTAAAAGCTGGTTGTATTTTGCTATTCTTTCACTTCTTGCAGGTGCTCCTGTCTTAATCTGTCCCGCATTTACACCTACAACCAGGTCTGATATTGTAGTGTCTTCAGTTTCACCTGATCTGTGGGAAATGACTGCAGTGTATCCTGCCCTGTTTGCCATCTGTATTGCATCGAGTGTTTCAGTCAGTGTTCCTATCTGGTTTAATTTTATGAGGATTGAATTGGCAACTCCCATGTCGATTCCTTTTTTAAGTCTTTCAACATTTGTTACAAAGAGGTCGTCTCCCACGAGCTGTACTTTTTTGCCGATTCTGTCAGTCAGCATCTTCCAGCCTTCCCAGTCTTCCTCTGCCATTCCGTCTTCAAGGGATATTACAGGATACCTTGATACGATATCTTCCCAGTAATCCACCATTTCTTCCCTTGAAAGCTTTCTTCCTTCTCCTGCAAGATTATATACACCGTCTTCGTATATTTCTGAAACTGCAGGGTCCATGGCGAGCATTATATCTTCGCCTGCAGTGTATCCTGCCTTTTCAACTGCTTCAAGAATTACCTTGATTGCTTCTTCGTTGTTTTCAAGGTCAGGTGCGAATCCGCCTTCATCACCAACTCCTGTTGAAAGCTTTCTTTCCTTCAGTACGTTTTTAAGTGTATGGTAAACTGAGGTTCCCATTTCCATAGCTTCTTCAAAGGATTCAGCGCCTACGGGCATAATCATGAATTCCTGGAAGTCGATGTTGTTGTCAGCATGCGCTCCGCCGTTCATGATGTTCATCATGGGAACAGGAAGAACCTTTGCATTTACTCCTCCCACGTATTCGTAGAGCGATAATCCGAGGTACCCTGAAGCTGCCTTTGCACATGCAAGGGATACACCGAGGATAGCATTGGCACCGAGTCTTCCCTTGTTGTCAGTTCCGTCAAGGTCACACATCAGCATGTCTATCATTGGCTGGTCCAGTACGTTCATTCCGACGAGTTCATCACCTATGATTTCATTTACATTGTCCACTGCGTCAAGGACACTCTTTCCGCCGAAGTAATCCTTGTCCCCGTCTCTTAATTCCACAGCTTCAAACTGTCCTGTGGATGCTCCTGAGGGAACTGCAGCCCTTCCCACTGTTCCGTCTTCAAGGGTAACTTCCACTTCAACTGTGGGGAATCCCCTTGAGTCAAGGACCTGTCTTGCAAGGACATCTGCGATTTCAACGTACTGTTTCATAATATTCCTCCGTTTATTGTGTTCTTATAATAAATAAATCATTCATTCAATTATTTCATGTGCTTTATTGTTCCTGCATTTAGTTTTTCCGGGATATTACTTTTCCGGCATTTGACTATTCCGGTATTAAACCTTCCTTCAGGAATTACTGTTCCTTGTCAGGATGTGCTGCTGTAAAAAGTGAATTGCTGGTCATTTCAGCAGGTTTTACCATTCCCATTTCTTCGAGCATTGTAGGTGCAAGGTCTGACAGTATTCCGTCGTGTACTGTCTTTTTAGGGTCCTCCGTAATGTATATAAGGGGAACCTGATTTGTCGTATGGGATGTGAATGGCTGCCCGGTTTTATAATCCACCAGCTGTTCTGCATTTCCGTGGTCTGCTGTGACAAACACAGATCCGCCTTTGGAGATCACCTTATCGATTACCCTTTTCATCGCTCCGTCAATATATTCGACTGCCTTTACAGCTGCATCCATTTTCCCGGTATGCCCCACCATATCGCAGTTTGCATAGTTTAAGACAATGAGGTCATAATCTTCCTTATCCATTGCATTGATTACTGCATCCGTAACTTCAGGTGCACTCATTTCAGGCTGAAGATCGTATGTTGCAACCTTTGGTGACGGGACGAGTATCCTGTCTTCTCCTTCGTAGGGAGCTTCCTCTCCGCCGTTGAAGAAGAATGTCACATGGGCATATTTTTCAGTTTCCGCTATTCTCAGTTGCTTTTTGCCTGCAAGTGAAACCATTTCACCCACCATGTGGGTGAGCTGTTCGGGAGGATATGCAATGAGGACATTCTGAAGGGTTTCATCGTACTGCGTGAAAGTTACATAGGTTAAGTCTATCTTTTCCCTTTTGAATCCGTCAAATACAGTATCGTTCAGTGCCCTTGTGATTTCCCTCGCCCTGTCCGGCCTGAAGTTGAAGAATATCACTGTATCACCGTTCTTTATGGTAGCCCTCGGTTTTCCGTTTTCGTAAACTGAAGCAGGTACTATGAATTCATCGGTTATTCCATCCTTATAGGAATTCTCAAGGTATTCCGATGTGTTTTCAGTTATATTACCCTTGCCGTAAACCATGGCATCGTAGGCCTTTTCAATTCTCTCCCACCTTTTATCCCTGTCCATGGCATAGTATCTTCCCGAAACACTTGCTACCTTTCCGGTTCCTGTCTCAGTCATGGTTTCTTCTATTTCCTTAAGATACTCAATACCCTTTGTGGGTGAGGTATCCCTTCCGTCAAAGAAAGCATGGAGGTAGACATTCCCCGCTTTTCTCCTCGATGCCGCTTCAAGAAGAGCCTTAACGTGGTCTATATGGGAATGTACCCCTCCGTCGGATAAAAGACCGAGGAGGTGTATATCCCCGTCGTTTTTCATAGCTCTTTCAAAGCCGTAAATGATGTTGGTGTTTGTAAAGAACTCACCTGATTCTATCATCTTGGTGATTTTTGTAAGCTCCTGGTATATGATTCTTCCTGCACCGATATTCATATGTCCCACTTCTGAATTTCCCATCTGACCTTCGGGAAGTCCCACGGCAAGTCCCGATGTCTTTAAATAAGCATGGGGGTAGTGGTCCCAGAAATAGTCAAAATTCGGTGTCCTTGCAGCCCTCACCGCATTTCCTTCGGTGTGGTCGGTACATCCGAACCCATCCAGTATCATGAGCATAACTGGTTTTTTCATAAATATTTATTCCTTTCAAAATCCTTAAAGTAAGACAGATTACTATTTGTAGTTTACAATGTCAGCAAAGTCCTGTGGGTTCAAGGAAGCTCCGCCGACAAGTGCACCGTCGATATCTTCCATTTCCATCTGTCCTTTTATAGTCGAAGGCTTTACAGATCCGCCGTACTGAATTCTTATCATTTCTGCAGTGTCTTCACCGAATATATCCGAAAGGACACTCCTTATGAATTTTATAGTATTCTGCGCATCTTCATCGGAAGCCGTCTTTCCTGTACCTATGGCCCATATGGGTTCATAGGCGATGACAATCTTTCCGGCATCCCCATTTTCTATACCTTTAAGGCCTTCCCTTATCTGGGTTTCAAGATGCCCTTCAGTTTCGCTGTTTTCCCTCTGTGACAGTGTCTCACCGCAGCACATTATGGGTATTAGACCGTGGGACAAAGCTGATATGACTTTCTTATTCACGGTTTCATCAGTTTCACCGAAATACTGCCTTCTTTCAGAATGTCCCAAAATCACATAGGTAACTCCGAGGTCCTTAAGCATAAGGGGTGAGATTTCACCGGTAAATGCACCCTTTTCTTCAAAGTACATATTCTGTGCCCCGAGATTTATTCCCGTTCCTGTAAGGAGTCTTGCCGTTTCAAAAAGATGTGTGAAGGGAGGACATATCACTACGTCACAGTCCCTGTTCTTTATTTTCGGAAGAAGTTCCTTTACCATTTCAACGGCTTCAGAAGGTATGGTATTCATCTTCCAGTTTCCTGCTATTATAGGTCTTCTCTTTTCCAATTATTTATCCTCCAGAACTGCAATACCCGGTAAATCTGCGCCTTCTAAAAATTCAAGTGACGCACCGCCACCCGTTGAGATATGGGTCATCCTATCTCCGTAACCCATCTGGTTTAC
>JBDHVQ010000164.1:0-4572 GCA_039809845.1 Clostridiaceae bacterium
TGGGGATGCACCGTTGTCCGCAGCAGGCACCTGTACCTGCCCCCGTCGCCTGGTGGATCTCAGCGAAAGTTCTTGCGCCTCCTCTTATCAGCTGCTTTATCCTTGATCTTGGAATCTGCCTGCATATACAGACCTTTGTAATCTTATCAAGTATTTCCGGTGTAAGTCCGTTTTCACTCATAACCCATTCCCCCTTCTTGAACCCTTATTGTCACAGGTCTTTCTATTTATTCAATTATAACCTTTTTAAGGAAGAATGAAGGCTTTTAAGGTACTGATTTACCTGTAATTTTAAAATTTTTCATAAGAGGTACACTGTCACAGGAATTAAGCCTGAAACAGTATGAAAGATCATCAAAGTATTCAAGATATACCATTCTCTTATAATGCACTGCTTCCTTTATAACTTCCTTCCAGGAAGGATTCCCGGATGAGAGTACCGCTGCAAGGGTCGTATCGCACATCCCCGCTCCCCTTACACCTGCAGCTATTATTCCTCCCGTTATAAAGTCATCGAGGGATAGTTTACCCTGTGTCCCTGCATTTATTATGACTGTATCTTTATTCCTTCTTTCTATTTCTTCTGATACAGCCCCTGCATTCAAAATTGAACCTATGAGTATTTCTCTTCCTTTTCCCGCAGATGCTATTGCCCTTGTACCGTTTGAAGTGGACATTACAATTTCCCTTCCCTCCACAGTCTCACGCCTGTAGTCCAAGGGAGAATTTGACAGGTCAAAGCCTTCTATTTTTATTCCCTGTCTTTCACCTCCGGTTAAAATCCCGGGGTTTTTTCTTTTCATTTCCAGGGCTTCTTCAGGGGTCTCAACTGCATAAAGACCTGCAGTGCCGTTTTCCATGGCAGTTACCATGACACTTGTAGCCCTTAATGTATCGATTACTACTATGGTCTTTCCTTCAAGGCTGTATTCATCAATATACTTATAACTTATGCACGTTTCAATATTCAAAGTGTTTTCCCTGCCAGGTATCCCTGTCATCAAGTTTTTTGTCTATGGAATTTAATATCTCCCATTTTTTAAGACTCCACTGAGGTCCTATGAGAAGATCCCTCGGGGAATCACCTGTGAGCCTGTGGACCGTCATCGATGGGTTAAGAATCCCTATGGAATTTACTATAAAATCCGTGTATTCCTCTTCCTCCATGAATTCAAGATCTCCCCTTTCATGAAACTTTACAAGGGGTGTGTTTTTCATAAGGTGAAGGAGATGGAACTTAATGCCCCAGGAATTATTCCTTACAATGTATCTGACAGTTTCCTCCATTTTTTCTGTATTTTCTCCCGGAAGTCCTGCGATCATATGTGTCACAACAGGAATTCCAGGTGAATTTAAATTTCTCACCGCCTCTTCGTATACTTCATTGCTGTATCCGCGGTTAATTGTTTCAGCGGTCTTTTCATCAGATGTCTGAAGACCAAGTTCCACCCAGAGAAAAGTCCTTTCACTGAATTCTTCAAGGACTTCAAGCACTTCTTTTCCGAGACAGTCCGGTCTTGTGGCTATCGCAAGCCCCACGACACCATCTTCTTTCAGTGCGTCGCCGTAGATCTTTCTTAAATATATTGGGTCCGCATAGGTATTTGTAAAGGCCTGAAAATAAGCTATGTATTTTCCTTCCTTCCATTTTTTATTCATCATGGAAGAAATCTCACCGAACTGTTCATCTATGCTTTTTATCCTCTGACCTGCAAAATCACCTGAGCCCCTCTCGCTGCAGAAGATGCATCCTCCGGAACTTACAGTGCCGTCCCTGTTGGGACATGAAAAACCACCATCAAGGCTTATCTTCATCACCTTTTCCCCGAATTTTTCCCTCAGGAAATAATTTAGGGACCTGTATCTTTTATCACCCCAGGTTTTCATACTGCACCGAGTTCTTTAAGGGCTTCAAAAACACCATCTTCTTCAACTGACGGGGCAATGAAACCGGCCCTGTCTTTCAGTTCAGAAACCGCATTTCCCATGGCGACACCCACATCTGCGTATTCAATCATCTCGAGGTCGTTGTAGTTGTCCCCGAAGGCATATACCTTTACTCCGTCCTTTAATCCGTAATATTCAACTATCGCCTTAATACCTTCCTTCTTGGTACAGCCGGTCAGGGTAAGATCAAAGGAATTTTCTGCTGGCTGGGGAAGTACGGTAATCCCTTTTTCCGGGAAATCAGCCATGATTTCACTTTCTTCCCTGGTCCTGAAAGTAACCGAGAGCTTATTTACCTTAAGTTTTCCAGCTTCAGAAGGTATCGGTTTAATATTTTCCTTTTTTATACCCCATAGTGAAAGAAATCTTTCCCCTTCCGGAAAATCCATGACATTTGAATAAAGGTCAGTACCGGCTTCGAGCATTACCATCACTTCGTATTTTTCAAACCTTTCCATGATATGGAGAAGTGTTTCCGGTCTGAAATATACATTTCTCAATACCCTTTCACCCACCGTCACAAATGATCCTGCACAGAGGGAATACCCGTCCGCACCCATTTCCCTTATGCAGTCGGGAAGGGTTCCATGTGCTCTTCCGGTACAAACAAAATAACTGTCTCCTTTAAGATGTATCTCCTTAAGGGCTGCCTTAAGTCCCGCACTTATATCAGTTATCCCTCTGCCGTAGTCTATTAAAGTTCCGTCCACGTCAAAAAAATACAGATTCTTCATATAATCCAACCCCTTATGTCTTTATCTTTTAATGCTTTATCTTTTAATGCTTTATCTCTTAAGAATGTCTGTCCCGATATATTATTGGAACAGGTATGTGTTATCTGCTGTGTATCCACTGTGTTATATCCTATGTGGTTTATCCTGTGTTTTTTCTTTTATATTCATTTTCAAAGCTCATTTCAAAATAGAATTTTTTAAACCGCCCTTTGATTTTAACACACCTATTTAAGATCAGCTGATTCCCTGTATTAAATGTATGTTACAGGACATTCCGGAGGTCTCAGGGTTAATTGTTCCATTGGGTACTTGATCTGAAAAACTTTAAAAAAAAGGAAGCCCTAAAGCTTCCCTCCCGAATACCGGTTATTTGAATATACTTATTACCTTGTCGTCGTTCAGTTTCTTTAAAATGGTTATTGCGATGGGGAAGAGGAAGAGTCCGATGAGTCCGAAGAGTCTTACTCCCACAAAAAGACAGATCAGTATGACTATGGGGTGAAGCCCTATTGAATCACCCACCACCGTAGGTTCAAGGAACTGTCTCACTACGAATATTATGACATAAAGTATGAGAAGTCCTATGGCAAGGCTGGTCTTTCCTGTAATCATCTGGTAGATGATCCATGGGACCATAACGGTTCCCGTCCCTATTACAGGAAGTGCATCAAGAAGTGCTATTACAAGTGCGAGGAGTATTGAGTTTCTGACTCCAAGTATTGAAAGACCCAGGGCAAGTTCGGCGAAGGTGACGGATATTATTACCGCATATGCCTTAAGGAACTTAAATATCGTATTTCCGGCATTGAAAAGCACGTTGTTGTATACATAAAGTGTCCTGTCATCCATCTGTTTTTTCACCCATCCTTCAATTGTCGGAAGATCAAGGGTGAATATCACTGAGGATATTATAGTGAACATCATTTTAACCAGTAATCCTGTTACTGTTCCTGCGATATTCGTAATACTGTTTACGAATGTCGAGGATGCCCTTTCCATGAATTTAATAATGGAGTCGTTTATCCCTGAAGCTGAGACACTTATTATGTCTCTTAAATACGGGAATCTCTTTGTGATATTCTCACCCATGGTATCTATTGCCGGCTGAATGTCCCTCGTATATCTTTCAGGAAGGAGTATGAAGAAGTCTTTAAGGAGCACAAAGATCCTTCCTCCTATTACCGTCACGAGAAATATTACAGCGGCATACATGACAATGAGGGTTCCTATGGACAGGAGTGTCCTGTTTATCCTGTATTTTTTAAGGATCCAGGTTACTGTATTCCGCGCTATTATCGCAATGACAAGACCAGATATGAAAGGTGCCAGAATCGGAATGACATACTTTGACAGAAGGAATATTATCACGCATATAATAGTGAAATAAAGTGACCGGATAATAAAGTTTTTCTTTTTTTCTACCTGCATCATTATCTCCGCTTTTTTATTTGGCACGTGGGACACATCTGTCTCCCTCAGCCATTTTCATTTTACTACATTATTATATTATAATGATAAAATAAGAAAAATCCGATTAAAAGAAGGAATAATCTTTGGAAAACATGGAAAAATGCAGTATATGCCCGAGAAACTGCGGTGCTTTGAGAAAAACAGCCCCCGGAATCTGCGGCACTGATGAAAATATAAGAATTTCAAAAATAATGAATCATAAGTGGGAGGAGCCTCCCATCTCGGGAAGCCTTGGATCCGGATGCATATTCTTTACAGGATGCAGTTTAAAGTGCGTCTACTGCCAGAACAGCGAAATTTCAAGAGGTGAAGGCGGAAGAATCTATTCCCAGTCTGAACTCCTTGAAGAAATACTATCCATGGAAGAATCCGTCCACAATATAAACCTCGTCACAGGGACCCATATGACTGACTACCTTAT
>JBDHVQ010000165.1:0-4558 GCA_039809845.1 Clostridiaceae bacterium
TCTTTTTATGTGTGGGCTATATATCAGAACTGGTTTAATAACCTGACTTTTTTGTTTTGATTTTTTAATTTGGAAAAAGTTTGAGCTTTTCAGACTTCATGAATCTTATTTCCCTGATACCTGTGTGCCGAATCCTCTCTCTTCCCTCATATTATTGAGTTCATCCTGTACCATCTGCTGGACTTTATGGTGGATTACCCTTCCTTCTTCCTTTGTAAGATTTGTAACATCAACAGGTGGCAGGAAATTCAGGTAAACCGGAATCCCGAGGTTTATCCCACCTGATTCTAATACCTTAAATGTATCATCCACAGCAAAGGGAACAACCCTTACTCCGGCTTTCTGTGCAAGTTTAAAGCTTCCCTTCTGGAATTCAGCCATATTGTTGCTTCTTGACCTTGTCCCTTCAGGATATATGACTCCATCCATGTCATCTTTTTTAATCCTCTGGGCTGCCTCATTGATTACTCTTAAACCTTCTCTTGCATCCATTCTGTCTAAAAAGAGACTTCCCATATTTTCAATCCATTTTCCATAAACCGGGAATTTTTTAAGTTCTTCCTTTGCTATGAATAAGGTAGGTCCTTTGACATATGCAAGTACCATGATGACATCAAAAATACCCTGGTGATTTCCTATAAACACCACATTTTCATACTTGGGTATATTTTCCTGTCCGCTCACATGGGGATTAAGCTTCAGAGCCCTCATCATAACGTGACAGTGTTCCTTTAAAATCCCGTAAGCTCTGATACAGCTTTCTTTTTCAGTATGACTTTTCCTGTAGAAATGAAATGGAATAAGCCTTATGGCAAGCCAAATAAAATGGGGCAGGTATCCTAAAAGTGCAAAGAAAACTCTCATGATTTTCTCCTCTTCTCTTGAATAAAGTGAATATTTTTAACTGAATTTCAGAAGAATAATTTCAGTCAATACTTTTTATTATATCACAGGGATGGTGATCTATATGAAACTCAGTGAAAACCTTGAAAAAATGAGCCTGGCTTTGAAGAAAATAAGGGGGACCTTTGAAAAAAGCAATGGTGCGTATGAAAAAATAAATGGAGTTTCTGAAAAAATAATGAAGCTGGATTTCGGGAGGTTTTTTTACTTAATCCGGGAAAGTTTCGAAAAGCTGATTATTGAAATAAAAAAACGGAGGATTTCTCTGAGTTCTTTTATGTCAGGGATAAAATATCTTAAAATCAAGATGGTTCTCTTTATGTCAGTTTTAATATTTATCATTGGTATGTTTATCCCTGCAAGGACAGTGAAAGTTCTCTTCTGCGGAAACATGGAAATACTCTCCAATCTTCCAAAGGTTTTATCACCTAAGGAACTTAAAGTTCACTTCATCGACTGCGGTCAGGGTGATGCTGTGTTTATTGAGTACAGGGACTTTACAATGCTGGTCGATGCTGGTCCTGAAGATTCAGCCTATAAAGTCATGTCATATGTCAGAAGTCTTACTGAAAAACTGGATTTTCACATTGTCACACACGGACACGATGACCACGGCGGCGGGAGCAGGAGAATCCTCACTGATATCGATACTTCAGCTGTAATAATTCCCCCTGTCGATGACGGAAATATAATAACAGGGATAAAAGCTCTGGCACTTGAGAAAAATATACCTCTCTGTGTTTATAAAAAGGGAGACTCCATTGAATATGGTGATCTTAAAATAAAGTTCCTGGCTCCTGCTCTCCAAAAGTATGAGAATCTCAATAATTCCTCCATAGTAATTTCAGTATCATTAGGAGAAACAGACTTTCTTCTTACAGGAGACCGGGAACTTTCAGGAGATATTCTTCCCCCTTTGAAGTGCGAAGTCATAAAGGCTCCCCATCACGGGTCCGACAATGCAACGGATTCATTGTTTCTTAAGACCCACTCCCCTTCCCTTTATGTCATTTCATGCGGTCTGAACAATAAGTTTTCCCATCCTTCAAAATCAGTCATCAATCTTCTTGATAAAACAGGTACTATGTATCTTCGGACCGACCTTCAGGGAACGGCTGTGGTCGTGACAGACGGCAAAGTCATTGAATACAGTACAATTGACTAAAAAAGTCGACTCTTCTATAATTAAAGTATATGCGACCGGAAATCACCGGTATATCCGGATTATCCGGTTTTTTTTATTGAGAAGGAGGAGTTATCCATGGCAAAAGTCAGGACGAGATTTGCACCAAGTCCCACAGGATACATGCACATAGGAAATTTAAGGACCGCACTTTATGAGTATCTCATAGCTAAACATGAAGACGGTGACTTTATTTTAAGAATTGAAGATACAGACCAGGAAAGATACGTTGAAGGGGCAATAGATGCTGTCCTTCAGTCCCTTGAAGCTGCAGGTATGGATTATGACGAAGGCCCCGGAAAAGACGGAGGATTCGGTCCCTACATACAGTCTGAAAGAAGGGATATCTATAAAAAATACGCCGAGGAACTCGTTGAAAAAGGAGAAGCCTACTACTGCTTCTGCGACAAGGAAAGACTCGATACTTTGAGGGAACATGCCGAAGCCCTTAAAAGACCATTTAAATACGACAAGCACTGCCTCGGCCTTTCAAAGGAAGAAATAAAGGAAAAACTCGACGCAGGTGTTCCATATGTCATAAGGCAGAATAACCCCACAGAAGGTACAACCACATTTGAGGATGCAATCTTCGGAAAGATCTCCGTTGAAAATTCAGAACTTGAGGATATGGTTCTGTTAAAAAGCGATGGTCTGCCGACTTATAACTTTGCCAATGTAGTGGATGACCACCTCATGGAAATAACCCACGTTGTAAGGGGCTCAGAATACCTTTCATCTTCACCCAAATACAACAGGCTTTACAATGCATTCGGATGGGATATACCTGTTTATATCCACTGTCCTCCCATTATGAAAGATGCGCAGAATAAACTATCCAAGAGAAACGGTGATGCATCGTTCAAGGACCTCGTGGACAAAGGATTCCTCCCAGAAGCCATAGTTAACTACATAGTTCTCTTAGGATGGAGCCCGGGTTCAAATGAAGAGATATTCTCCCTCGAGGAACTTAAGAAGAACTTTGACTACATGAATATCAACAAGTCCCCTGCCATATTTGACATCGAAAAGTTAAAGTGGATGAATTCAGAATACCTCATGAGGATGTCTCCTGAAAAATTCTACGAAACTGCCCTTCCCTACATAGAAGAAGTAACTGAAGGGACTGATCTCGATACAAAAAAAATAGCTGAGATACTACAGAAAAGAACAGTTCTTCTAAAAGAAATTCCGGATCAGATAAGATTTTTCAGGGAACTTCCCGAATACCCCATAGATATGCATGTCCATAAAAAGATGAAGACAGACGCGGAAATTGCAGAAAACTCCTTAAGAAAAGCAATTCCTGTACTTGAAGGAATTACTGACTGGAACTACGACAACCTCCACAATTCACTGATGGACCTTGTAAAGGATATGGGAATAAAGAACGGTCAGATGCTCTGGCCGATAAGAACAGCTCTTTCAGGTGAATCATTCACACCGGGCGGCGCATTTGAAATCGCTGATATTCTCGGAAAAGAAGAATCCCTGAAAAGACTAAAACTTGGTCTTCAGAAACTTGAGGACGAAAAGCAGTAATATTAATATCATATTTACAGCATGTTACCATGGTACTTCAAAGTGCCATGGTATAATTTTTTAAGAGAGAAACAAAGACAACCCAAAAACATAAAGGGGGTTAATATGAACAAGGATAAATATATAGTAAAAGCAAGGGAACTTATAAGGAATGCAAAAAATATCATGGTTTTATCTGGTGCCGGTCTTTCAACTGAAGCTGGTATTCCTGACTTCAGATCAAAGGGGGGACTTTATTCCCACGACTTCCATGGATACAATCCTGAAACTGTCCTCTCCCACAGCTTCTACCTCAATAACCCTGAACTTTTCTGGGAATATTTAAGGACAGAGTTAAACTATACAGATATTAAACCTTCGGAATCCTATAAACTCATCGCAGAGCTTGAAAAAGAAGGGAAAGTAAAAGCCGTTGTGACACAGAATATCGATTCCCTCCACCCTGATGCGGGAAGTAAAAACATAATAGAAATACACGGGACACTGAAAAAATGCTTCTGCGACACCTGCGGCAAAGAATATCCATACAAGGATATGATGAAGAAGGACACTCCGGTTTACTGCACGGAAGAAGGCTGCCGCGGAATAATAAGACCTGCAGTGGTCCTTTACGATGAGGATGTACCGCTTATGAAGGATGTCATAATCGCAGCAGAAGAATGTGATCTTTTACTGGTACTTGGAACTTCCCTTCTCGTATACCCCGTTGCCTATATTCCCCAGCTCTTTTTGGAATCAGGAAAAGAAGTCATAATAATAAACAGGGATGAAACACCCTATGCCATGGCAAAAGGAGTTACGGAAATAAATTCATCCATCGGTACTGCATTAAAGATAATCCTCGATACAGAAGGTATTTCAGACACTGAAGAACTCGATTAAAACAAAAGAACCGAAGACCACATTGGAAAGTGTTTGTATGGTGTTTGTATG
>JBDHVQ010000166.1:0-4532 GCA_039809845.1 Clostridiaceae bacterium
ATTAAATTGTTTGATTTTACCAATAATGTGAGACTGCGGTAACATTTATTAACGTTGTCTTAGGAAAGTGTAAAAACATGAAACCAAAAAGTGAATGAGAGACGGGGAAGGGTAAAATGAAAACATAGAAGTTACCGGAAAAGTTATTAAGGATTCAATGCATTTAAAAGAAGATTATCCTGAAATTTAACAGATGATCTTAAGATAATTCAAGGAGGGAAATCAATGGAAAAGGATAAGAACAAGAACCTTAGGGATGAGGAGTTAATGAGAAAAGAAAATGAAACATCCATGGAAAAAGCTGAAAGAAATTCAGATGAAGCTTTAAGAAATGAGGGTACTGGTCTTCCGGAAGAAAAGGGAAGCTTCCTTCCTGAAGATGAAATAAAAAAATCAAAGAAGGAAGCACTTGAAGAAAACCCCCATGAAAAGGTAAGTAAAAACTTCAGTGAAAAGCCCGGAAAGAATGAATTCATGAATGACAATGCCGAAGCAAATGTCATGAAACAGCACACAAGCACAAGAAGACAGGGGTAGTACATGTCAGGCCGTATTTATGAAAATACGGCCTTTCCTGAAAGTGAATTTTTAAGTTTTTTCTGATAAGTTCAGAAGTGTATATCTTTCTTTAAGATAAAAAGAAACAATAGTTAAGATATTAATTTTTTATGATAACTGCCTTATTCTCCACGATAGTGATTCTATTATAATAGGGAACGATAACAAGGAGAAACAAAAATGCTGAATGAAAAGTTTTATGAAGTGATAAGTCACGAAGGTGTTGTATCAATTAATTCCTGTGCAGGCCACGATCCGCATGTAACATGCACCTGGAACTCATATCTTGTGACAAAGGATGACGATAAGATTCTTATTCCCGCAGCCGGAATGAATTCCACAGAAGCGGATGTCAAAGAAGACAACAGAGTTATTCTTACCATGGGATCAAGAGATGTCGAAGGATTCAACGGTTACCAGGGAACCGGCTTCAGAGTGGAAGGTAAGGCTGAATTCCTGTCTGAAGGAGAATATTTTGATGAAATGAAGGAAAAATTCCCATTCCTCAACAGGGTTCTTCAGGTAAATGTGGAATCTTCAAAGCAGCTTCTGTAGGATAAGAAAGCTGCATTAATAAAGTACAGTGAGGCTATTCATAATAAAAAAAGCACTCCTATTATGGAATGCTTTTTTATTAGGAAAATCATGGGATGAAACAATTTCCATTTAGTCTGGTTCTTAAGAGGGCCAATAAAAAACCACTTTAAAAATAATCCTGACATCAAAAGAGCTGCTGAAGAGTTATTATTAACACTCTGCAGCAACTCTGATTTAAAATAATTTTAGGTTTTCTGATATACCGATTTGAAAGAAATGCAGATTCAGAAATGAAATCTGAATTATTTTCTTATTACAAACTTCGTTCCGAGGATTTCCCTTATTTCATATGAATTTTCAGGCATATTCTTTGATATGAAATCTTCCACCATTTCAGGCTCTATGTCGTACATGACTTCTATTTCCTTGAAGAAAAGGTTTCTTGAATAATCAAAGAGGGAATCGAATGATGGGAGCGGTGCGGGTTCAATTTCTTCACCGGCAACCTCATAAAGTGCTTTTTCCATGGTTTCAAAGTCGGTAAAATCCTTTATTCTTATTCCGTTTCCTTCAGAGTCTGCTATTACTACTGTGGGGAATACATCGGCTCCAAGTTCTTCTGCGAATTTTAAATCAGCATCAAAGAGAGCGTCGGCTTTTCCTTCTTTAATATCGGCAATTATCTTTGCCCCGTTCCTGTTCTGTCTGTTTAAGATATCTTCCATAACTGAATCCTTTGAGATATTCCTGTTGAATACCATCATTTCTTCCCTCATCATCCTTAAGATTTTTTCAGAAGATGATTTTGATATTTCTCCTACGAGTTTTATCGCTTTTGAAGGGGGATATGATGAAGACAGAGGATCCTTTGCCCATACTGTTCCGTCGAGGGGCATTCCATAATTTCCTGATTCTTCCTTACAGTGTTCTCCGATGTCCTTTGGTTCCTTAAATTCGGGCACTTCTTTCTTAAGTTCTTCAAATGACTTCATAAGACCGCCCATTACGATTTTAAAATCGACACTGTCTTTATAGAGCATGTTGAATTTTCTTATTTCCGGTTCAAAGAACCAGGAAAAACAGCATATTGGATCGGTGACGTAGTAAACGGTGATTCCTTTTCCTTCTTCTTTCTTTTTAAGACTTACATCCTCAATATTGTCATCTTTTTTAAGATTTTCTTTTTCTTCTGCCATGGTTTTAAATTCTCCTTGAAGTTAGTATAACTAGAGTTTAAACCATCGGAGGTATAAATTGTTTACATCTTCCTTTTCTTAATAAAAGGTTACCAATTCTGTAAACCGGATTATCACAGTGTCTTCTGAGTCAGTCTATACTGTTATATATAAAAATGATATTATCAGTTTATCGATAGACATTACCTATAATGAGGTGAATTAAGTCATGACTATAAGGCATCTTCGTATATTCATTGAAGTTGCACGGACGGGGAACATGAGTGAAGCTGCCGGAAAGTTTTTTCTGTCCCAGCCTACTGTTTCCCAGGTTATCAAGGAGCTTGAAGAGCATTACGGAGTACTTCTCTTTGAAAGAAGACCGAGAAAGCTCTTTATTACTGAAGAAGGAAGAAAGCTTTTGAATCTTGCAACCCATGTGGTGGATGAATTCAACAATGCTGAATCCACCATGATGGAAAACAGATCATTTGAAAAGATAAGGATAGGTGCGACAATAACAGTTGGAAATACTGTAATAAACAGGGTAATAAATGAATTCAAGAAACTGCGTCCCAATACTGGAACTTTTGTATGTATTTCCAATACACAGGAGATAGAACAGAAGCTCCTCAATGCTGAACTTGACATAGGAATTATAGAAGGGGAAGTCAAAAGTCCTGAACTTATCTCCATACCTTCGGTTGATGATTATCTTGTACTTATATGCAGCATGCAACATCCGTTTGCGGGACGGGATGTCATATACACTGATGAACTTGAAAGGGAGGACTTCCACTTCCGGGAACAGGGATCAGGCACAAGGGAACTTTTTGAGAACTACCTTAAAAAGACCGGTATGAAAGTAAACTGTTCTTTTGAGAGCAACTGTCCAAATGCCATTAAAAAATCAGTAATGGAAAACAATGAACTTGCTGTAATATCGGTAAGGCTTGTCGAAGAAGAAGCCCGGAATGGAAAACTTAAAATAATAAAACCTTCCGGAAGAGAATGGGAGAGAAGTTTTTCACTCGTATATTATAAGGACAAGGTAATAAACGAAAACATAAGGGCAGTGAAAGAAGTCCTGGATTCAGTGAAAAAGGAAAAAATATCAAAACTGCCGAAGGCTGCCGTACTTAAAAGAAGGAACATCTGATGAATGAAAAAACATACAGCTTCAAAGCGGTAATACTGAAAAATCCAGATATGGATGCGGCATATATAGAATTCCCATATGATGTAAGAAAAGAATTCGGAAAAGGCAGGGTAAAAGTACATGCGTTATTCGATTCATATCCTTATGAGGGATCACTTGTAAGGATGGGGATGGACTTCCATTTATTCGGCATCAGAAAGATATAAGAAAAGCACTAGGCAAGACATATGCGGATATGATCACAGTTGAAATCAAGGAAAAAGAATAAAAAAGAGAGAAAATATGAAGCTTTTAAAAAATGACATACTTGAAGGAAGGGTAGAAAACCTCGGAAATTCAGGAGAAGCGGTATTAAGGTTTGAAAGATTTCCCGTGTTTGCTGATTACGGCTTACCGGGTGAAAAGGTAAGGGTTAAAATACTTAAAGTCAATGATACCCATGGATTCGGCAAAATAATGAATATTGAAGAAGAATCCCCGGAAAGACAGACACCTCCCTGCCCATATTACTACACATGCGGGGGATGTCAGCTCCAGCATATGAAATATGAAGCCCAGCTCGACTTCAAAAGACAGAGGGTTATTGACTGTTTTGAAAGAATAGGTGGGTTTACCGGTATAAATGTTGAAAAAACAATAGGACCGGAAAAGCCATTCTTCTACAGGAATAAGGTACAGTTCCCCCTCGGGAAAAAAGACGGCAAAGTCATAATGGGATTTTATAAACCGAGAACCCATACGATTACAGACATAGATGAATGCATAATACAGAAAAATATCTTCAATAAAATCATGGGAGATATAAGACTCTGGGCTGAAGAAGAAAACATAAGAATCTACAGCGAAGAAAAAGGACCCGGAGAAAAGGAATTAAGACACATCCTTTTAAGGACATCTTCCGATGAAAGTGAAGTGATGGTCGTCCCTGTATTTACAACCAAGGCAGAAAAAGAAGTGCAGTCACTTAAAAAAAGGCTGATACCGAAATACCCTGAAATAAAAAGTATTGTAATGAATCTCAATCACAGAAAGACAAATACTGTTTTGGGAGACCTCAATATCAGGATATTCGGGGAAGATACAATAACCGACAGGATAGGAAA
>JBDHVQ010000167.1:0-4529 GCA_039809845.1 Clostridiaceae bacterium
TCAAAAATCTCTGAGGTCAAAAATCTCTGAGGTCAAAAATCTCTGAGGTCAAAAATCTCTGAGGTCAAAAATCTCTGAGATCAAAAATTTCAGAGGATAATCTTAACTTAAGACTTACAATGTAATATGAAGACATCAGTCAATGAAACCGGAGGGTTTATAAATTGAAAACAAACATCAATATAACCAATTCACTCAATCTTTTGTGTGAGATGGAAAGTGAAAGAGTAAAGTTCCAGGTCCTTGAATACGAGGAACTTAAAGGATCGAGTGAATTATCAAGTGCCTTTATGCTCTCTTATATGAGAAGTGCAGGAATAAGATTAAGACAGGTAAAAATTGTACTGATGGATTCATCGGCATATGTGGAGCAGGGGGCACTGAGTTTCTTAAGGGGAAACATAGACATATCATCTGATACCGGCGGTCCTGCAGGGCTTGCAGGTAAACTTTTTTCTTCAAACCTTACCGGTGAAACACTTATAAAACCACTCTTCAGCGGGAGGGGAGAAGTGATGTTAGAACCCTCCTTCAATCACTATGTGCTGATTGAACTGAAATCAGGGGAAGAAGTATTTATAGATGACAGAATGTTCTTTGCAGCAGAAGGTTCTGTTAAGATGGGTACGAAAATGGTAAAGAGCATTTCGGGAGCTGTCCTTGGAGGCGGGGAAAAACTGTTTCAGACATCCCTTAAAGGACCTGGTCTTGTATGTCTTGAAGTTCCTGTTCCTGAAGAAGAGATCTTCAAATACAGATTAAAGGACGATGCACTTAAAGTGGACGGTTCCTATGCAATTTTAAGGACCGGGAACATAGAATTCACCGTCGAAAAGGCTTCAGCCTCATTCATTGGGTCTGCATTCTCCGGAGAAGGTTTTCTTCATGTTTACAGGGGCACAGGGGAAGTATGGCTCATGCAGACCAAGCAGGTATACGATGAATTAAGGGAAGCTGAAAACCCCTTCGAGAGAAGAAAACCAGTGAAGCCCGTGGAAGTTTCAAATAAAGAGTAATATTATATAAACATCAGTTTTTGTTGTAAAATAAGAAGAGTTATTAAAAAGAGAAAAAACAAATCAGGAAAAAGAGGTAAATCGATGGGAAGAATGTTCGGAACTGACGGAGTAAGAGGAATAGCAAATACGGAGCTTACTCCTGAACTGGCTTTTAACCTCGGCAAGGCCGGAGCACGTGTGCTGACGGAAGGCACGGGAAGACCAAGAATACTCGTAGGTAAAGATACAAGAATATCAGGAGATATGCTCGAAGCTGCCCTGATATCAGGAATATTAAGTATGGGAGCTGAAGTCATCCCTGCAGGGGTAATACCTACACCTGCTGTTGCACATCTTATAAGGCATTATAAGGCAGATGCAGGGGTTGTGATATCTGCATCACACAATCCGGTGGAATTCAACGGAATCAAGTTCTTCGACAGGGAAGGGCTTAAACTCAAAGACTCCATGGAAGATAAAATCCAGGAACTGATAGAAAATAAATCAGAAGAAGAAAGACCTACAGGGGAACATGTGGGAAGGATAGTTGCCGAACCTGCATCGGAAGAAATATATGTTGATTTTGCAGTATCCACCATTGAAGGAAACCTTGAAGGATTAAAGGTTGCCTTAGACTGTGCCAATGGTGCAGCATATAAGGTAGCAGTATCGGCTCTGAGAAAACTCGGTGCTGATGTATATGTCATAAATGATAATCCTGACGGTATAAATATCAACAGAAACTGCGGTTCCACCCATATGGATGAACTTTCCCAGTATGTCACTGAAAAGAAATGTGACTTGGGGTTAGCATTTGACGGAGACGCAGACAGATGCCTTGCCGTAGATGAAAAGGGCAATATCGTAAACGGAGATTTCATCCTTCTGATCTGTGCACAGGACCTTAAAGAAAGGGGATTACTGAATAATGATACCCTCGTAGTTACGGTGATGAGTAATTTAGGATTATCACTGGGAGCTGAGAAACTCGGAATCAGGATAGAATCCACGAAAGTCGGTGACAGGTATGTTCTTGAAAACATGATGGCAAATGACTTTACCCTCGGCGGTGAACAGTCAGGCCATGTAATATTCTTAAACCACAACACAACCGGTGACGGACTTGTGACAGGGCTTAACCTTGCATCGGTCATTAAAAGATCAGGAAAGAAATTATCACAGTTAACAGAAATAATGAAGGAACTTCCCCAGGTTCTGGTAAATGTAAAGGTACCGAACGGTATGAAGAATATCCATGAAACAGATAAGGAAGTAATGGAAGAAATCAAAAAGATGGAAGAATCACTCCATGGAAAGGGAAGGGTGCTTATAAGACCTTCCGGAACCGAACCTCTCTTAAGGATAATGCTCGAAGGGGAAAACCAGAATGAAATAGACAGAATGGCTCATAACCTTGCAGATATCATCAAGTCAAAGGTATAGAAAATCCATTCTGGGAATCCAAAAACAAAATCAGATAAAAGAACACAAAAAGGAAGCGGCATGGCTTCCTTTTAATATCCGGATAATATCCGGATATTATTCAGGTAATATCGGATTAATATTGATTTTTCCATGATTGCATAATCAAATATCTTTGCGCACATTCCTGTAAGGACTATAGGTATTAGGTTATTAAGTTTTTAACCTCTGTCTGTATGTTTTACAGGAGTGTTACTTTCTGATGGAACATCCCATCTTTCTGTATGTATGCCTTCTTCCTCTTATTGTCATAGAAAGCTTCATGATGTTTTCAGGTACTGCCATTCCGGACTGACCTGCATCTCCGATGTGCTGTATGTCAGCACCGGCCATTTTGGACATCAGTGCAATTCTCTCAATGGTTTCTTCAGAGGCTCCCTCCTGGCTCGTTCCTATGGCTGTCACTGCAAGGGCACCTTTACTGTGTATCTTTTCTATAATATCCCTGCATATTTCAACGGTGAATCCAGGCACTGTGCCGGGAGCTGGAAGAATTACTGCATCTGCTCCTGCATCTATGAAATTATCGGGAAAATTATCGGATATAAGGGATCCTGATCCTGCCATATGCATCTTGCCGGCTATAATCATTACTTTCCCTTCAGTTATTTCCCTGGCTTTTCTTATGCCCATCAGAATATCTTCTTCAGTGACACCTGTGGATGGATTTGCGGTAATCACAAGATAATCAAATCCCTGTTCAGTTATGTATTTTAAATTCCTGTCAGAAAGTCTTGAACCTTCAGGATAGGGTATATTTTCAGGAACCGGTTCAAGATTCACTCCGAGGGGTCTTCCTACAATATACCTGATGGAAGATACATATTCAGAGTCAGCTGCATTTATTGCAGATTTTCTTTTTATGGTTTCAGCCATCTGTGTGATTCCGGAATTAAGGGATAAGTTGATATCATCAATTCCAAATATGAATGGATTCATGCAGTCGTATAAATTGAGGGTGATAAGATCCGCACTGAATGCTGATGCAAGTTCAGGGTTGGACACTTTTTCTGCAAGGGGAGGAACGGCCACCACGGTTTCTGCCATTACTGTCCTGCCCTCTGAATGTTTTATTACTTCTATAAGTTTCTTTCTGTCGATGTTTCTTAAATCAGAAAAAGTCATTTCAAAAATTCTTTTCATCTGTCTAATCCCTCCGGGGGCTGTAAACTGTATTTCCTACTTCCAATATACATTTTTTAATATCCTTATTCCACCTGTGGACACAATTATTTCTTCAGTGGGCATTTATAGTTTTTTCAATATGTTTATATTCTACTTCTGATTTTTGAAAAATGATACCGGTTTAACTGACATATAATAAAAATGTAAAAGCATTATAGGAGTTCAAATAAGCAACATGAAGAAAAGGCGGTAAAAAGTGACTAAAATTGAAACAATGTTAATAAACGGCAAATTATCGAACAATGTCATATAAATTGGAGAAGCGGGTGATACCATGCCAAATCCACGTTTCCATGTAGTATAATTATAAATGAAAATTAATAAATACCGGGTGATACAATGGTAAACGAAAGTGTTCTGACAATTGGAACGGTCAATCTTGAAAAGATTGAGGAAGCCGGTAAAGAGAATCTGGTTTCATCCATGAGGCTGAATTACCGGAGGGAAATGACTGACAGAATATCAGGATATTTCTTTGCTCCTGAAAATTTATGCTATGCACTTACAGCAGGGGGAAACACAGTTGGTATCGGACTCATCAAACAGGATTCAAAGAGAGAAACGGGAAGACAGATTATACTCGATTTCTTTACAGAACCCGATGAAACTGCACTGAGTGATGCCATCAACAAGCTGATAGGAATAATCAGCCAGGATAAGACAGTGGAATATATTTCAGTCAAGGCAGATGAAAATGATCTGAAGCTTCAGGAAATACTCGTATCAATGGGATTCTTAAAGGACGGGCTCTTCATAAGTAACCACCAGAGCGGGAAATTCATCTACTACACAGTCTATTCCTATAAACTTACATAGCATCAGCATTAAGAGACTAACCCATTTTCATGGGTTTTTCTTTTTTTA
>JBDHVQ010000168.1:0-4512 GCA_039809845.1 Clostridiaceae bacterium
TTCAAAGTAAGATTAAAGTAGGATTCAGTAAATAATAAAGGACTAACATAGCAGACGGCAGCCTGATACTTTAGGGCTGCCGTCTGCTTGTCCGTTTGTTTTATTTATTAAGATATGGTTTTAAATTTTGAATTGATATTATTCAAGGTGACTACTACCTTATATTTACAGTCTTCCACTTACCGGATTTGAATCTAAAATGGACAAATGCCCATCTTACCAGCTGATCCACAAGTACCGCTATCCATGCACCTGAAAGTCCCATACCCATTATATTTACCAGGATGTGGGCAAGTACTATTCTTATTCCAAGGACACTCACTACGGTGGCTATAAATGGCCAGAGAGTATCTCCTGCACCCCTTAAAGCTCCCGCAAGGATAAGCTGTGAGGACTGGAAGGGCTGTATCACTGCGATTATTCTTAAGGCTGCAGAAGCTGCATTAATGATATTCTCATCTGAGGTATAAAGACCGACGAGCTGTTTTCCAAAGAAAAAGAAAATTATTCCCATGAATGTACTAATTATGGAACCTATTCTTCTGGACATTATGCCCATTTCCATG
Source organism: Clostridiaceae bacterium (assembly GCA_039809845.1). GTDB lineage: Bacteria > Bacillota > Clostridia > Clostridiales > Clostridiaceae > JG1575. The sequence continues at coordinate 567 of JBDHVQ010000168.1, forward strand.
GCTTTCTTTGGTTTGTTTTCACCAAGACTCTGTCCTACCAGTGCTGATGCCGCCATACCAAAGGCCATTCCGGGGTTGAATGAAAGTCCCAGTATATTGAGGGCTATCTGGTGGGCTGCATAAACAACCGTTCCAAGGGATGCGACTATTCTCACATAGAAGAATATACCTATACGGAGCGCCAGCTGTTCCATGGATGCCGGTATTCCTATCTTGATAAGGTTGCCCATAGTTCTTGTCTCAAGCTTGAATTTTTCAACATTGAGTAAAATACGGCTCTTTCCTCTTAAAACATATGAATATACGAGTATCATGGCTACGAGCTGTGAAAGTGCTGTTGAAATACCAGCTCCTGTAACACCGAGTTTCGGGAACCCGAAAAGTCCGTAGATGAGTACTGCATTTCCTATTACGTTCAGGCCGTTGGAGAAGAGGTTTACCTTCATCGGAACCTTGGTTTCTCCCACACCCCTTAATGCTGCGTTGATACACATATTGAGTGCCTGGAATATGAATCCAATATGGACTACCCTGAAGTAATCTTCACCGGCTGCAATGACATCTTCACCTGCTCCCAAAAATCTCATGATAAAAGGGGCTTGTGTGAAGGTGAATAAAACCATGGGGATTATGATAATTACAGAAGACAATATAATTACATGTTTTACAACATTCCCCATTTTATTTAATTTACCCTGCCCGTAGTACCGGGCTATTATTGCAATTCCGCCCACGTTGAAGGACTGTACCAGTGATAGTCCTATGAAAAGTGGCTGGTTTGCTATTCCAACAGAAGCTATGGATGCTGCTGAAAGTGATGCCGGTGTGATGTTTCCAAGCATTATCATGTCGATCATACCAAAGAGGGATGCCATGAGAAGCTCTACAAGGACCGGCCATGCAATTTTGATTACCTTTTTCCTTATGAATTCCCTCGATAAATCTTCCTCTCCTGTTGCTTTTACTGTTATATTTTCATTCAAATAATCATCTCCTGTCTTATATTTTATCAATAAACTGTATTATAGCAGTCTTTTAACATACATTTACGAAGTGTACTGATTTTCTGTAATCTGATTCTGAGAATCTGTTCCAATGGTTTTTCCCTGTAGTCATAATTATTTGTTATAATAACCTTAATTGATTCCAATTTAAAACCCGCCCATAGAGGCGGATTTTAAAGGTTCTACGATTCAAGAGTTTTTTCGATGATGTCTCTTATTATAGGTTTTGAGGGAACTCCTTCAAAGACTTTCTTTCCGTCTATCCAGAAGTTCGGAACCAGTTCATGGGGATATTCCGCAGCCCTTTGGGGATCCGCATCGATATCCACAACGTCGATATCGATGTCCTTAAACCTTTCATCCTCATTCATAAGGGTATTGAGCCACCTTGTCGCCATTTTGCAGTAGGGACACCACTGTGCCATTACATAGGTCAGTTTCTTCATGATTTTTCTCCGTTTCAATTATTGCTGATTTATTTTTATTTAATATTTTTACCTTTTCTGCTTCCGGATCTGACTTAATCTTTCTTTTTAAATATCTTCCGTACATTCATCTTCCGGCTCGAGGGAACCAAGACTTAAAGGAAGGCTGCAGGTTCCGCCTGCACACTGATAGAGCACAATGCATCCATCGTCTGCATCTTCCGGTGATTCACTGAAAAATTCAAGTGTCGTAAGGAGTGGACTTCCGTTTTCAATAAACTGGATATGCCTTGGTAAATTGAGTTCATGCTTTTTTTCCTTAAGCTTTAACATCATGGACTTGAAATCGGGTCCTGTAATTACTGCAACTGAATTTTCAAAGGAATATTTCATGAATGCATCCATGAGTGTAGGATATGCTTCAGGTACTTTTTCCATCGGGGAAGAAAATCTTTCCATGAGCTTATCAAAGTATTCCCTGTAGGAAACATCGTGGGTATAAAGTGAGAGCAGATACAGGACTTCACCCATTATTCCGTTTCCTGAAGGAACGGCTGAGTCATATCCATCCACAGGGTTCATAATGAGGTCTTTTCTTTCCTTCGGAGCTATATGGAAACCTCCGTGTTCTTTATCCCAGAAATGATTTATTGTCTTCTGTGTGATTTCCATGGCTTTAAGAAGATAAGTGTAATCCGTGGTCACTTCATAAAGTGTAAGAAGAGCATATGCACCGTAGGCATAATCATCGAGTGTCCCCTTCTTTCCCGGTTTACCGTCCTTCATGGAGGCTGTTATTTCACCGTCTTTATACATTTTATCCATTAAAAGATCCATGGCATTTACTGCCATCTGGAGTAGTTCCTCATCCTTGACCATATTGTATGACAAGGCAAGGGACCTTACCGCCATTGAATTCCATGAAAAGAGAATCTTCTCATCCCTGTGTGGTCTTATTCTTTTGATTCTCTCTTCGTAAAGGGCATTGAGTTCTTCACTGAATTTCTGTTCTTCCTCATTTTCAACGGATATTTCACTGTTTATAAGGTTTAATATATTCTTCCCTTCAAAGTTTCCCGAAGGTTTCACCATGAATGCTTTTTTGAATGCAGGTGATTTATCCTTTAATATTTCATCTATTTCTTCTTCAGTAAATACATAAAACTTTCCTTCTTCACCTTCAGAATCCGCATCTTCGGCAGAATAGAAGAGTCCGTCAGGGTCCATAAGTCTGTCTTTTATATAGGAAACTGTCTTATAGAACATTCCGATGTACTGGGGTTGACTGTCTTCCATATACAGAGAAGAGAGTACTTCAAGGAAAAGTGCATTGTCGTAGAGCATTTTTTCAAAATGGGGCACCATCCAGAATTCATCGACCGAATACCTTGAGATACCACCGCCCACATGATCATATATACCACCGCGGTAAATTGATTCGATAGTTTTTTCAACAATTTTAAGGGCTGATACGTTTTTTCTGTCAGGTTTTGACTTTTCCCCTGTAATTATTCCCTTACCATCAGCTTCAAATATCCTGTGGTAATCAAGGAGAAATATAAGATTCTGAGGAGTCGGAAATTTTGGTCTTAAGCCGAAACCTCCATATTTTTTATCGAATCTTTCGGTGAGGTTGTCTTTAAGTTCATGGATATTTTCTTCACCAAGAATACCCTTTTCTTCCCTCATCTTCTTTTCAGTGGCATTTATTCTTTCCGTAATGGATTCGGTGATGTTTAAAACACTGTCCTTCTTATTGTGGTAAAGGTCCGACACACCGTTCAAAACTTCCACTATTCCGGGAGAATAAAACTTCATATATGGAGGGATATATGTCGCAGCATAGAAAGGTTTTAATTCAGGTGTTAAAAACACATTGTTTGGCCACCCGCCCTGCCCTGTAAGCTGCTGGGTATAATTCATATAGATATGGTCAAGATCAGGCATTTCTTCCCTGTCGACCTTTATACAGACAAAATTGTCATTGAAATAAGGAGCAAATTCTTCCTTTTCGAAGGTTTCCCTTTCCATCACATGACACCAGTGGCAGGTTGAATACCCGATGGATAAGAAAATAGGTTTACCCTCCCGCCTTGCTTTTTCTATGGCCTCTTCACCCCAGGGATACCAGTCCACAGGGTTGTGGGCATGCTGCTGAAGATAGGGAGATGCTTCATCTGCCAGCCTGTTGGTATACTTAGATTCCCCTTTATCTTTAACATCGCTTTTATTATTATCAGAATTCATTTTATTGTCATCCATTCGTTTCACCTTTCCTTTAAAAACCAAGGTTTTCTTTATTATTTTAAACCATGTTTTTTAATTGGCAGTGAACTCCGTATAAACCAGTGATAAATAATTTACCAAAATGAATATTATGTAAATTAATAATCTAGGAAATATGGTTTTTCTTTTTTTCTTTAATCCCGAATATTCTAATATGAACCTTCCTTTTAAAAATTCTGTTTTATTCTTCTAATCCTGCCTGACACTTCAAACCGGGTTTGACTCTTCAAA
>JBDHVQ010000169.1:0-4508 GCA_039809845.1 Clostridiaceae bacterium
TGCAAAATTTTAAATTTATATGAGTACCAAAAGTTTTTATTTTACTTCACGGCATCACAAATAAAAGTTTATCACTCGTATGTTAAAAAACAATACATAAATCTAAAATAACAGAAAAAAATAATAATCCATGGAAACGCGTAGTTCAGGTGCGTAACTCCATGGATTATTAACTTTCTTTTTTCGGGTTTTATCTTAACCTAAAAATTCTTTTATCTGCTTATTTTTCCTGTCTTTGCTGTTATTTTATATCTGATGGTGAGATAAATGAAGTTTTCTTTTTGTCTTATGACAATTATTGCCTTATCCGAAGGAATTTCTACAGTTTTTTCTTTTTCAGCTTCATCATTGCCATCTTCCTGTACATCACTTTCGCTGTCATTTCCATCAATTTCATCTTCATCACCTGATGAATTATCATCTGATTTTTTTTGAGATGCTTTTTCAGATGCTTCCTTTATATCCCTTTCCGACTTCATCCTTACTGCTTCAGAGACTAGCCTGTCGGTATAACCAGATAACGCTTCCGGAAGAACACCCATGAAAGATCTTAAATCCTCTGGATTAGTCTTTGAAAACTGAAGTTTTAAATTGAAGTCTTTTTTTACGGTGCCCTTTTTGTCACCCATATAAGCTGCAGATGCTGTGAGTTTTTTCTGATCGAACATGCCGAAATTATATTCTGTGGAGATTGCTGAAGGATCACCGAAAACTTCTGTAAATTTCTCCTTCAGGCCTTCAATATTTTTTTCGTTTCTTTCTGAATCTTCAGCTTTGACAGTTATAAGATATGAATCTGAATTCTTTTCTCCGTTGAAATATACCTTTTCAGATTCTTCGATACCATCCCTCGACAGTGACACCTTTTCAATATCAAGCCTTGTTCTGATATCTTCAGTACTCTCAGTAATTTCTTTAAGATTGAGGCCGTATACTTCACAGATGGGTTTAAGAGCTTTTCGTATAAGATCAGATCCTCCGGAAGAATTGAATAAATCTGTTCTGCCCATCCTGAAATAAACAGTGGCGGAATTATAGTTCTTATCATCAGAAAGATTGAAATCTATATTAAACGGGGACCCGTTTGTCGCATCCAGAAAATCAAATGAAAAACTTTCTTTGAAGCTATGATTGGGACCCATACCGAGCTTTTCAGCGATTTCCGATGCTTCCCTGAAAATACTTCCAGTATCACCTGTATATTTTTGTTTTCTGTAGGTATTTTCGTATTTTCCTGGTATTGTTGTCTGTTCAGCTTCAGTATTATTTTCAGTGTTTTCTGTAAAACCATATACAGAAGATGAATTCATAACTATTGCGGGGAATATAAGAACGGCTGTAATGAATAATCTGATTGTTTTGTTCTTCATTTTTTTTGATTCTCCGTAAATGATTAAGGCATAACTACTGCTTTACCGGTACTTTCAGACCTTATGAATCTTACCTTTATTTCATAAGCGCCGTCTTCTGTAAATTTAAAGAAGAGCCTTCCGTTTCCGGCTTTAAGTACATATTCAGATTTAGGTTCTTCTTCTGTCATTTCCTCGTCTTCAAAATCTTCAGCAGGTTCTTCTGTTACAGTTTCTTTTTCAGGTTTTGAAGTATTGGAAGTATTTGAGGTGTTTGAAGTGTTGGATACTGAATAGTCAGGAGTGGGTTCCATATATTCTTCCGCTTCTTCTCCTGAAAGAATCTTTTCTATGTCATTTTTGAGCCTTTTCCTGTCCGCACCAAGATCATATGGTAAAACATCTATGAATTTATTTATTTTATCCATACTGTCTTCATCATCTTCTCTTAATGAATACAACCAGGTAATTCCTGTATAGTCTTCCGGTCTGTCAGGAAAAACAGAATATCCCATTATGAAATCACTTCCGCCGTCCATGGAATAAACAGATTCCCCTGTATATTCATTGGGTTCACCAAGTTTTTCCCTGATGAATTCTGAAATATCTTTATTGTCCTTACCGGAAGGCTCAATTTCTCTTACCCTAACTTCAATAACCGGGGTTTTCTGATAGATTTTACCCTTTATGGAGACTTCTGATAATTCATCTTCATCAGTTATTATCTCCTCAGATTCTTTACCTGTCCTGACTGATTTAATTGCATTTTCAGTGATTTTAACAACATCAGCTTCACTGAATCCATATTCACCGGTAATAGGAAGAACAGTGTCTTTCAGCAATCTTTTTCCTTCTTCACTACCCAGATCCGAAAATGGCTTAGAAAATAGAAAAACCCTTATTCCATTGTTTTTACCGTCACCTGTGAAGTAATAGGTAACCTGTGCACCTTTTCCTCCATAGTAATCGTTGAAAGTATATCCGAATCCCTTCATATCCCTGCCGGATTTACCGGAACCCATTTTCTTTGCAGCTTCATCAGCCTCTTTTTTAAGGTTCTCATAAAATTTTTCATTAACAGGAACTGAAAGAGGTTCAGCAGTATAGTATTTCCTGTCTTTTTCAGCTGTGCCAACAGCACCATTATCTTTAACCGATGTATTGGATGTGTTGGATGTGTTGGAGCTGTTTTTTGTATCTGATGAATTTGAGGCATTTAAGGCATTTGAGACATTTGAGGCATTTGAGGCATTTAAGGTGTTTGAAGCATTTGATGTATTTGAACCTGCATCAGGCTTTGAAACACCTGTTACTGATGCATACGCTGTCATTTTAATGTCTCTGGACATAGAGGGCATGGAAACTGCAGAGGAAATCAATATGCCAGCAATGATTGTAGTCTTGTTTTTCATGTTTTACTCCGGGTCATTTATTTAATGGGTTAAATGATATACAGTTATTGTTAATTTTTTCAATACTACGGCATTAATAAAGGGTGAATAGTTAAAAGTCAGTGGTAATGAAATCTTATCTGTCCTTACTGTTAAACTATCCTGTCTTCAAGTGCACCCAACACATCATATCCTTCTGAATAAAGTTTATTTTCCTTTATCATTTCAAGGATATACCTCCCGCCCTGATCCATTCCCTGACATCCTGCAAGGAGTAGAAGGTCTCCTTCTCCTGTTTTTTGGAGGACCTTTTCCGCCCCTTCTTTTATGGTCGGGTATATCTCGTATACGATGGAGTTTTCATCCATCACTTGTCTGAATATATCTTCTTCCTCGGGTTTTACCTCATCCTTCCAGATGACGTCTCCTTCAGATACTGTAGCTGTTATTTCTTTTACACCCATCTTTTTGAACCACTCCGCCATTGTTTCTGCGCTTTCCCTGTTTACTGAAATACCCCTTGATCCTCTGATGGCATAAAATACAATGAGATTGTTGAATTTCATACGGCTTAAGGTATTCATGGTGGCACTGATGTTGCCCGGATTTGCAAAGTGGTCGTCGAGAATTCTGAATTTATCATCAAATATCAGTTCAAACCTTCTTTCAGTACCACGGTATTTTTCTATTGCTATCTTGATTGTCTTCATGGGTATTCCGTATATAAGACCTGTAAGTATAGCAGCCAGGGAATTGAATACATTATGATATCCTGCCACTTTGAGTTTTATATTCATATCTTCAGATGTCAGAAGATCTCCCATTTCCTTTCTTAAATCATCTGAAGGGATGAGGGTAAATGACGCAAATCCTGTGGTTACATCTATATCTTCTGCCCTTAAGGAAACATCCTTATAATCTGCCCCGAATGAATAAAACGGATGAGTGAGTGTTTCTGAAAACTCTCTGATATTCTCATCTTCAAGATTCAGAATGATATTTGCTTTGCCCTCGTTGGATTCTATAAATGATTTCTTTATTCTGAAATAATTCTCAAATCCCCCGAATTCATCTATGTGTTCCCTTGAAATATTGCTGAAAATAACGGTGTCAAAATCTGCATGTGCAGTCCTTGAAAGGTCAATTCCTGATGCAGAAACTTCAAGTGTGCAGTGGGTAACCCCTTCATCAGCCATGTCCTTAAGATAGGCATGTAAATCCCTCGATTCGGGAGTGGTATTGACTGATTTTTCAGAAGTTTTTGAAGTCCTGTTTACAATGGTCCCAATTATTCCTGTATTTAATCCAGCTTGCTGAAATATATTATCTGTCATAAGGGATGTCATGGATTTTCCGTTCGAGCCGGTAATACCTATAAGTTTAAGTTTTCCCGATGGATGTCCGAAAAAAACATCCGAAACTTCCGAAAGTGCAGTCCTTCCAGAAAGAACCTTAATCTGTGGAATTAAAAGAGATTCATCTGTTTTTTCACACAGTACTGCAACAGCTCCGGATTTTTGGGCATCTGCCATGTATTTATGTCCGTCGGTGCAAAAGCCTCTAACACATACAAATAGATCACCTTTTTTCAGTTTTCTTGAGTCATAGCATATATCAGTGATTTCAGGATTTTCTCCGTCACTTAAATTAAAACTTTCCCCGTGGGTTATTTTTTCCAAAAGTTCCCTTAATTTCATATAAACCTCTGTTTCAATACCTCCCCAAAAAGGGGAGTCATAATAATCCTTCCTATTATACCTTATACAAG
>JBDHVQ010000170.1:0-4502 GCA_039809845.1 Clostridiaceae bacterium
TTGGTGGAAGTTCTTCCCATATCTGCCATTCCGGCAATGGGGCTTAATACGAGTATCATTTCAACGGGAAGTCCCATTGCTGCAAAAAGTGCAGTTGCCTGGATTGTTCCTGTTCCAGGTACTCCCACTGTTCCAAGGGATGCCATGAGTGCAGAACCAACCATTATTATATACTGGGTAGTGGAGAAGGTGATTCCAAGGGAATTGATGGTGAATACTGCAAGGAGAACCGGCCATATTGAAGCACATCCGGGCATTCCGAAGGTTGTTCCTATGGATGCTGAGAAGGATGCTATTTCACCCGGTGTTCCCATATCTTCCTGCGCCTTGATATTGGCAGGCATTGTTCCTATGGAACTCTGTGTTGTAAATGCTATAAGCCATGCCGGGAAGAATTTCTTCTGGAATGTGAATGGGTTTACCCTTCCTATGATACTCAGCATCAGTGATGAAGTGATGAAAGTATGGAAGAAACATGCTATGTATACTGCAAGGAGAAGTATAAGGAGTGATCTTACAAATGAAAGGTCGAGGGTTGCAATCTGGTTTGCAAGAAGTGAAAGGATTGCATAGGGAGTAAATTCAACTATCATTCCTATGAGCTTATTCATAAGCTTGCTTCCTGCATTGATAAAGTCCATGAAGGGTTTGATTTCTTCCCTGTTTCTGAATTTAAGTACTGCTACACCTATGAACACAGCAAAGATTACAACGGGGATAATCTTGTTGTTCATCATATGATCTGCAATGTTTTTGGGGAAAAAGCTTACAAGTACATCAGAAAAAGGAGGAACTTCCTTGACTTCTGCAGCTGTATCCATCGTCATGCCTGAATTGATTCCAAGCTTCATTATTGCTACAAGAACAAGTGCTGTTATAGATCCTAAGACATTGTGGAGTGCCAGAAGTCCTATTGTCTTTCCGCCCATGGAGCCGAGCTTTCCTGTGCTTTCTCCTGCTGCAACTGTTGAAATGATTGAGAAGAGAAGAAGCGGAATTACAAATGCCTGTAAAAGGTTTGCGTAGATTCTTCCGAATACGGCAACATAATTTGTATACCCTTTGAAGATTAATCCCACTGCAATACCCATAACTGTGGCTGCGATGATCTGGCTCATGAATGAAAGGTTGATTTTTTTCATTCTGTAAATAATGTAGAATAAAATGAGGACGACTAAGACTGCGATTAAATCCATAAAAATACATTTCTCCTTTTTTGTGTTTAGATTCGTGTACATTCTATCATTTTAACAATCTTATTTCGCCGCTTTTTCTACCTTTCATTTATAAAATTTATGAATAAATAAACTTAGGACATAAGTCCAGAATCAGTATGGTTAAACATTTTCAGATAATAAAACGGCCTGGGATAAAGAGAATCGACTCTTTTATCCCAGGCTTAATCCTTTTCAGGAATTTTGTTTTTAAATAAATCTTATGAATCAGTATGATTTTATGACTTCAAATTCTACTTCGGGATCATCCGGGAAAAATCTCATGAGGGCATCTTCGGGAGTATTTACACCACGGATAATGTTATATTCTTCAAGAGCTTCCTTTTCGGATGGTGCTCCTGTAAAGGGGGTATCGGTCCTTCGAAAATTGTCTATGTAATAACCGTTTCCTTTAAGGAAAAATGACAGATTGTCACTTGATTTTTCTTCCGTGGAAATTATCCTGAATCCCCTGACCGGTATCGTCATAGGATTGGATTTACTCCAGTAGATTTCATTTATCATCTTCGGAATAAAATAAATGCCGTTCATATATTTATTTATATAAATCATAAACTAATATTTGTTTAAATCCAATAGAAGGAATAAAAGTTTAAAATTAAGAAATGGTGTAAATTAATTAAAAATGGGTTACCTTTCAGTTACTGAATAAACATAATCATGAAAACTGGACTTTTTTGTGATAAAATTTAATCAAAAATTATTTAGGAGGTATTCTATGAAGAATGAAAAGAAATTCGGATTCTGGTCTATCGTACTTCTTACAATAAACGGAATCATAGGAACGGGAATATTCCTGTCCCCTGCGGGGGTCGTAAAAACTGCAGGATCAAAGACACCGCTGGTATATTTATTTGCTGCACTCTTTGCCGTAATACTTGCAACCACTTTTGCATCTGCAGCAAAGTATGTTACAGGAAACGGATCATCCTATGCCTATTCCCGTGCAGCCTTCGGAAGGGATATAGGATTCTATGTTGGAATAACAAGGTTCGCAGCAGGCGCTATAGCTTGGGGTGTCATGGCTACAGCGGTAGTACGTACCACCATAGGTATATTCGGTGGCGCTTCTGCAGTGACAAACAGAAACATCACAATTGGTTTTCTGATTCTTATGGCAATCCTTCTTGCCATAGTATTTTCCGGAACCTATATCACCAAAATAGCCAATAACATTTCAACAATCGGTAAAATAACAGCACTTGTGGTAGTTATAGTGGCTGGATTCGTCATCTTTCTCTCAGGAGAAAATCACTTTAGTGAAATCGATAGTTTAAGGGATGCATCTGGCAATTTCATCGTAAAACCAATGGATATATCCATATTTGTGGGTTCGGTACTTTCCGCATTCTATGCCTTTACAGGATTTGAATCTGCAGCCACTGCAGCTTCAGAAATGGAAGAACCTGAAAAGAATCTTCCAAGGGCAATACCACTTGGGATAGCAATAGTAGCTTTGATTTATATCAGTGTCGTTACCGTTACAATGACAATAAACCCTGAAGGGTTATTGAACTCAAATGAACCTGTAATTTTGGCTTCCGCTTTCAAAAATGAAATCATCAGGAAAATTATAATTTACGGAGCGGTAATTTCCATGTTCGGAATCAACATAGCCGCATCCTTCAGTACTCCCCGTATATTTGATGCCATGGCAGAACAGGGTCAGGTTCCTTCATTCATAAGCCACAAGACCAGTCAGGGTGTCCCTGTTTATGCTTTCATTATTACTGCAGTCATGGCAATATTTGTACCAATGGCCTTCCAGTATGACATGAAGGGAATCATGATCATTTCTTCGGTATCCAGATTTATTCAGTTCCTGGTTGTTCCTCTTGCCGTGATATCCTTCTTCAGAGGAAAGAGCAGTGAGAAAGTCATAGATGCAAAGAAAAATAGTTTTACAGATGTCGTAATACCTGCCCTTTCATTTTTAGCTTCTATTTTCCTTCTTTATAAATTTAACTGGAAAGAACAGTTTTCATTGGTAGATGCTCTCGGCAAGACTGTACCGAACTACTATGCAATAACTGCAATGGTTGTAGGCTACGTAATTCTTCCACTTATCCTTTATATACCCTATAAGATGGGAAAATACAGGCATATTGAAAAGAAAATCTGATAATATGGACATAATAAAAGACCTCACTGGTAGAACTCCCGAGGTCTTTTATTTCTCTGAATTTATTTCCTGCCTGCTTTTTCAACAAGGTCTCTGATAAGCATCAGCATTTTATCATTTACCCCCGACATCATCTCAGGATGCCACTGTGTAGCCATGATTCTTCTTTCACTGTCTTCTACGGCTTCAATGGTCCCATCCGGTGCAACCGCAGCTACCGTAAGTCCTTTGCCTTCTTTAAGTACTGTCTGGTGGTGAAAGCTATTCACTTCAATTTCTTCACCGAGTATTTTTCTGAATTCAGTACCTTCTTTTAATGTAATCTTATGTGTGGCCAGGTTTGAAGAATGTCCCTGCATGTGTTTCATCAGTTCTTTCTCAGCATAGCTTAAGTCCTGGAGAAGTTTCCCCCCAAAGGCTACATTTATTATCTGGAACCCTCTGCATATTCCGAATATTGGGATTCCCATTTCAATAGCCTTGTGGACTAATGCAAGGTCAAAATCATCCCTTTCAGGAAAAATTTCACCGAGTTTCTGCCTCGGATTTTCCTGGTATCTTCTAGGGTCGACATCGTGACCCCCTGTCATTATCAGTCCGTCTATCATGGAAAGATATTCTTCAGAAGTTCCTTCTTCTGTATTAACAGGAATAAGAAGCGGTAGTCCGCCGGCTGCAAATACGGTTCTTACATAATCATGGTTTACGTAAGCCCTCGGATATCCGGGAAATATCCCGGCAGAATCCTTCATGACACTTGTACTTATTCCTATAACAGGTCTTTTCATTATCATTGTCTCCTTTTTTAGTTTTCAGCTTATTATTCCATAAAAATATTACAGAACTCATAAGAACATGAAAATAATGATGAAACACTTTATAGTTTAATTTTATATGAATTATTCTAACAGGCAAAAGCAGCTCCTTCATAACAGGAACTGCTTTTTGATTTTTCATCTGCCCTCTGCTGCTGATTCACCTGCAATCTTGCCGAATACTGTTATATCAGCAAGTGCATTACCGCCCAGTCTGTTGGTGCCGTGTATTCCGCCTGTAACTTCACCTGCAGCATAAAGTCCTTTTATAGGCTGGTTATCTGCATTTAGTACCTGTCCGAACTGATTGATATATAGTCCTCCCATGGT
>JBDHVQ010000171.1:0-4498 GCA_039809845.1 Clostridiaceae bacterium
AAAATGAAATGACAGGAAACTTAAGTGCAGCTTCTGAAAGCAAGGGAAGTAAATCAGAGGAGTTATCCCTGTATAAAGAGAAAATAACTGGAGTATATTCACTAAATTTAGAGAACCCAAGTGATTATGAGCTTTATGCTGATAAATTCCTCAGTATTTTTAAATTTGATTCTTCCGTAAGAGAAGAAATAATGGATATCTGCAGTGAGAAAACCAAAACCAGTGATTTTAAGTCCCAGACTTTAACTCTGCCAAACGGTAAGGTTACGATATCCTTAAGTGAAAAAGAAGGGACGGAAACATCTCAAAATGAAAGAGATATTGAAACGTCCAATGATACGGATTCAGGTGCGAAAAACAATACTTCCCTTATAATCTCTGTAAATATAGAAGAATAGTTTCAGTATTAATGGATGAAGATTATTTTATTAAAGAAGAGTGTTTATATTTGGAATTAGGAATAAAAAAGATTAGGGCGGAAATTTTCCGCCCCATAAGATTACCTCAGTATTTAATTCTTTTTAATGTCTTGGTTCTACTTTTGGAATGCATTCTTTTGAATCAGGAAGGTTTTCCTTTTCATTCCCTGACTGATAATTTCCGGTGCCGTCGTCTGCAAGAAGTGCCCAGTGTACACCGAACTTATCTGTAAGTTCACCGTATCTCTTGCTGAAGAATGTCTCTCCGAGTGGCATTGTAACTTCTCCGCCCTCTGACATAACTTCAAATACCTTTTCAAGTTTTTCCGCATCATCAAAAGTAATGGTGATTGTCATGTTGTTTCCCTGTACCACTCCTTCGTATCCTGAAGGAAGGTCTGACATCATAACTGAGCCTGATCCGAAGTTTAAGGTAACGTACATCACCTTTTCCATATCCGAAGGGGATACTTCAAAGTCTTCCGATGGGGGCATATCCTTGTACTTCATCATCCCTTCTGCCTTTATTCCAAAGCATTTTTCATAAAAGGCCGCAACTTCTTCAGTATTGTTCTCAAAATTCAAAAACACGTCGAGTTTCATGTTAATCCTCCTGGTGATCAATCCAAACCGGACTGAATTCTTATAAATTACAGTTTAAGAATAGCACTCACGAGGAAGAGGATTTTAATGAAGTAAGAAATTTAAGGAATAAGAAACCTTAATTTAACCTGTTTAATAAATTAAAGAAAGATCAGGGAAATACTGAATCTTTCTTTTTTTTCTTTCTTTCCTTATTTTACTTACTGTCTGGATATGCTTTATCTTCCGTTGTAAAGACAACACTTCCGTCTTTGAAATTCTCAATCATGGCAAGGCTCATTATTTCATAGCCCTTTCCCCTGAACTTTCTGCCGCCTTCCTGGAATGTCTTTTCAATGGCTATTCCTATACCGCGAACTTCTGATCCTGCGTCATCTGCAAGTTTTACGAGGCCTTTCAGAGCTTCACCGTGGGCGAGGAAGTCATCTATTATAAGGAGCTTATCTTCCGGCAGGAGAAAATTCCTGTTTACCATTATGTCGTATTCCCTGTTTTTGGTATAGGAAATGACCTTTGCTGTATAGACGTCATTTCCAAGGGTAAGGGACTGGATTTTCTTTGCAAACACAACAGGTACTCCGAGGTACTGTGCCGCTGCAAAGGCAACAGCTATTCCTGATACTTCAAGGGTAAGTATTTTTGTTATGCCTTTATCTTTGAATTTTTCAGCAAATTCTTTTCCCATTTCAAGGAAAAGCTTTGGGTCTATCATATGGTTTAAAAAACTGTCTACTTTTAATATATTTCCTTCGAGGACTCTTCCGTCCTTTAAGATTCTATCTTCTAGTAACTTCATTGTGCCTCCTGTCTTTTAACGCAATATTGAGTGTAAGTGCTGCGAGGGTTCCTGTTGAAATACCTGAAGATAAAAGCATCTGGAGCGCGGCGGGAAGATGGCTAAGTATTTCAGGTCTTACAGTAACTCCTATACCGAGGGCTAAAGCCACAGATATGATGAGAAGTTCCCTGTCGTGGAGTTCAATGGAGGATAAAGTCTTAAGTCCCTGGGCTGCGACAAGGCCGAACATTATTACACCGACTCCTCCAAGTACAGGTTGTGGCATAACTGATATGAGTGCGCTTAACTTGGGAAATACTCCGAGTACTGTAAGTATTATTCCTGATATTATCATTACATATCTTGATGCTACCTTGGTAAGAGTTATGAGTCCTACGTTCTGGGAAAAGGATGTATTTGGACCGGTGCCGAAAAATCCTGCAATCATGGAACCTACACCGTCACAGAGAACCCCTGCGGATATCCTCTCACCTGAAACTTTTTCTCCTGAAGCTTCTCCGATGGCCATCAGAACGCCGACTGTCCCGATGGTTGCAACAAGATATGCAGGTATGAATGATATTATAGAACCTAAATCCATTTTAAGACCGTAACGAAGAATATGGGGTACTTCAATCCACTTTGCTGCAGATACTGCGGAAAGGTCAACCATTCCGAGTGGTATGCAGATGAGGTATCCAGCAACCATTCCAATGAATACTGAAGCTGCACTGATCAGACCTTTCCCGTAGTGGTTGAGCAGGAGGGTAATTATCATAATGGAAAATGAAACCGAAAGGTTTCTAACTGACCCATAATCAGGAGAGCCGAATCCTCCGGCTGCCCAGTCGATACTTACAGGAAGAAGTGTAATACCTATAAGTGATACAACAGTTCCTGTTATGAGGGGAGGGAAGAACTTCATGAGAGGCCTGATGAACCTTGAGAGTATTATTTCTGTAAATGATCCTAATATAGTAGCTGCAAATATTCCGGGAAGTCCGAATTTTGATCCGACGCTTATTGATGGATTCACGAATGTGAAATCCGTTCCCATCATTCCTGAGACCCTTGCACCGACAGGTCCGACACCCCTTGACTGGATAAAGGTGGTTATTCCGGCTGCAAATATGGATGCGCTGACCATTACCGATGTTTCTTCGATGCTGAGCTTCAGTGCTCCGGATACCACAAGGGGAACTGCTATTATTCCTGCAAAGGCAGCAAGGATATGCTGAAGAGCAAGGAGAAAGGATACACCAAGCGGCGGTCTGTCGTTTACCTTATACCGGATATCTGAGACTGATTCAATTTCTTTTTCCAAAATTTCACCCCTTAAAATAAAATATACCTTTTATATTAACCCAGAGATTATTCCATTTCAAGAAATGACATTATAAAAACAGAAATGCAGGATGAGAATCCTGCACTTAAAATCAATAAACTATTTAATTATCATAAAAAGTGATGCAGTAATAAGCAGGGCAAGGTCTTTGTACTGTGTATCCATAATTTCTGTCATTCCGCGGTTATCCTTGAAAACGCAGGTAAATAATACATCCTGACCTTTAAGGATCTTATAGCTGTAGTTCCATGACGTTTCGTCCACTTCAAGAAGTGTCCCTTCAAGGCTGAATCTTCTTGCATTGATTCCCGGTTTTTTTATAAGGGTCATGAGTTTTTTTCCGCCGGAGGAAATCACACATTCTTTTTTTAGCAGTGAAAAATCGCAGTCAATTATTCCTGTAACAAGCCCCGTATTGTCCTTTAACTGCAGAACATCTGATTTTTTGTCTTTTTCTCCTGAATAATATGAGCTTATTTCTTCATCCCTGAACGAAAAATACTCTCTGTCGTCTTTTTCCTGGTATGTAAAAAGGAATTTCATATTAAAATACCTCCAAGTAGGTTATTCTTAAAATATAAAACAAGGTTATTAACTCCCGTTTAAGAAAGTATTACCGGAATATAACCGGAATAAAATTGTCATATGCTCAAATGGCAGAAAAAGTTTATTTACTCATATCAAAGCAATTACTTATACCGTAAAATAAGGACAATATAATGACATTTCAACAAATAATAAGGGCAATTAACTAAAAACAGTGATTTCTAAAAAAAAGTAAAAATTAGTGTATACATTATCACCAAGTGATGTTATATTTGAAATGTACTAAGTTTCAAATCCATGGACTCACTGTTGTAAGTCACGAGATTGATTTACTTCAGAGGGTTTTGTTTTTTTTACGGGTACAAATTAATATTTTTTCAGGAGGTACCCCATGAATAAAGGTACAGTTAAGTGGTTCAACTCAACAAAAGGTTACGGTTTCATCTCTAATGCAGAAGGCGGAGAAGATGTATTCGTTCATTTCTCAGGAATAATCTCTGACGGATACAAGACTTTAGACGAAGGTCAGCAGGTTGAATACGAAATCGGCGAAGATCCTTCTAACGGCAGAAAGAGAGCAATCAACGTTAAAGTTATCGGATAGTAAATTAACCTCCCTGCATTTTGCAGGGAGTCTTCCTTTTTTTGACTTATTTTAATTTCTTTCAGATTTTATACTTTCCTTATGCCTTATCGTTATGTATTTTTCTTTCCTTATAATGTTAATGTTCTATTTTTTTCACGGCTTTTATCCTGGCTTTTACGTTTATTCAATTTTTCATCCCGTTTTTATTTCAGCTGACTTTA
>JBDHVQ010000172.1:0-4414 GCA_039809845.1 Clostridiaceae bacterium
TTTTTCCTTCCCTGATTTCAAAAAAACTTCAAAATTTATTTTCATACAAGCAAATCCAACAAGAACATGTAAGTAAATATAATTTTCATCTAAGTTATAAACACATACAGAATGGTCTACACCATAAAAGTTGTCCTGATTAGGGTTATAGTTTAAATATCCCATATCTAATGGGCTAACAATAACTGAGCCATTACTTAATAACTCTTTTAATTTTTTCAGTATTACATTTGAATCAATTTCATGATCTTCCTTTAAATAAAAATCTTCAAATTCAAATCCAAGTATTTTTAAACAATTACTTATTGAAATGTCTGGTAAGCCATTATCAAAAAAAACTAAAGGATGTTCAAAATCATCATTTACTATAGTTGCTCCATTTCCCATAACCATGATTGCTTCAAGATATTGTGGACTGAAATTGAATTTATAGGATTCAAGTGACATAGCTACTAAATTAGAGTAACATAGTGATACATCACCATAATTAATATTAATATTTGTACTCCTCGTATGATATATTAATTATATAATTCAATAAAAAATTAAACACCATAATATTTGTACAAATATTATAGGGTAATTTAGATATATATTTATAACTTAAAATTTCAAGCAACTCTTCTATAAACATCACCACATATGGTACATACAAAAATGCTAGATAAAGCATATTTGCTAGTCTTTATTTTCAATACTTTTTCTAACCTACCGGGTTAATTTTGACATCACTACTATCGTCTCAATATGGCTTGACACGTCAGGAGTGATAACAAAATTATGAGATAGTTTTAGGAAACATCTACTAAACCATTTAACGGTTACAAGTGTTATCGTTAAATGGTTTAGTTCTTAATTATTCTTTATTTTCATCAGAGTTTTTTTTTATTCAACATCTTCATATGCCTTATGATTAATAAAAGCTATTGGACCAGCATTTGGATCTGTATTTATCTTCAAATAACATTTACCATCCCTATTTATTACCACTGCATCCTTTTCTGAGTCTTTTAGTTGAAATGAACTTACTTCTTTAACATATATTCTTTGAGAATGATGTTTGGAAATATCAAATTTTTCTTCTTTTATACATTCAATGAAATACAGCCAATCTATAAATAAGTCATTAAATTTATCATAATGAAAAATAAAGCATTCAACTGGTATATTGGTATTAATATTGAAAACAATATCCTTATTAAATGTCACTTGCATCTGGAATATTTTTTTATTGTGGTTGTAGTATACATCTGTTATCATTGCCGGAATAATATTTGTTTTCAAATATTCATATTCCTTATCTACTGAAAATGCCTTTGCTTTGTTTAAGTCTGAAGATAATATATGTAAATTCTCATAAGTACAATTTAATCCATTATTATCTAGGTGTTCAATAATATTTGATTCGCCAATCATTTCATCTATTTTTTCTTTACCATAGAGATAGTCTAGTACAAATTTATGTAAAGATGTAGCTAAAATATTGTTTCTTAAATATGTGTGAGCATCCCCTGTGTAAGTCCAAGTATATTTTTTTACTTCATCTAATAAACCTGGATAATTTGTTATATACGCATCTTTTCCCTTCCATTGCTCTCTAGTAAGTCTGATATGATTTCCTACAAATTCTACTTTTAATTCTTTTGCCAAATTAAATACCTCTAATTCTTCTACTTATTTCTTGTAAACCGCTACCCGCGTATGGACCAACTTAAAATTTTCTTCATTAACTGGTCCTTCGAAGATTCTGATTTTGCATTCTTTTGTTTCAATGTTTAAATCATAAACTCTATAGATTTGGTATTTATAAGTTATATCCTTTGAAGCTTCTACTTCACTCCATGACATTTCAAACCCATCAGAATAATTACTCTTTGTAGTTTTCACTTCTATATGTATTTCATCACCATTTTTATCCCAAGCTTTGATGTCATAACCTAATCCGTCGCCTTCTTTTTTAGATACATGTGTTGGTTCCATTAGTCCATCATTATCAGCTTTTTTATTTAAGAGGTCCAGAACTATTTCTTCACCTAAAGCTCCAATCTTCGACTTAGCCTTTTGAATTTTTTCATAGTTAGGCTTTCGCGCTATACCTTTAAACATCTTTTCCTTTACCTTGTGAGTAGGACCATTCTCATCTATTGTTACAGTAAAACCTTCCGATGTGTATTCTTCCAATACAGAAACTTCTGTGGTGGTAAGGTCCTCATCATCAAATGTTATTTCATCATTAATTGGTATGCAGTTGATGGATTTTGTGAGCTCTTTAAAGTCATTAAAGGATATCTCATTCATTCCATACTGATTCCAAAAGTGCTCCCAGGATCCTTCTTTTTTATTCTTACTTTCCCATTTAATATTTTCAATCAGAGTATCCCCCTGTTTTATTTCCGGAACAATCTTAAACGGGTGAGAAATCTTTGCGACAACATTTCCTTCTGAATCCGGCTCAGAAATGCTCTCAACATATCCTCCAGCATAAATTTCAAACTTCCTATCCTGCTGTATTTTCCCTGGGTGACGATTTAAAACAAACGCTCCTGGTTTAAGTCGATTATACCTTTTGATGTTCCATCCATAACTAGTAAGGTCATCTTGGTATTTCAATTTACCATTTTCTACTTTCCCATGATCAAGTATAAAAGCTTTCTGGTCCTCTGAAGCGGCTGGTAGTATTTCTTCTATTTTCACTTGTTATTCTCTTTCAATCGGAACATACTTTTGTTCTGATTAAATAATACTCTTTCTTTTCTGTAATGTAAATACCCAGAACATAAAATTGTTCTGGGCGAATATTGTTATCTTAAATGCTTATTTCTATTCCTGATTTAAATTTGATTTTGTATCTGTCATCATAAATCGATACTTCATTTATGTATTTCCTAACCAATGTTTCATCAAATTCTGTTATTTCTGTTTCTGTGTTCTGAAGGAATACTCTAATTTCGCGAATCCGTTTCTTAATGTTTTCTTTCTCGGCTGCTACAATTTGAATCTTTTGACGAGCTTCCCTTAGTTCGTCTATTTCATCTGCTATTTCTGTGTAATCTTTTTTATCCTGGGAAAGCTTTATTAATTTCTTTTGTTTGTCTCTCAGCTTCTTATTTATCTTGATAAGTTCCTCGCTGTTATCTTCTAAAATTACTTCTTCAATATTCCTAAAGAGTACCTCTTTATCTTCCTCTGTAAAACTCAGTAGTTTATTGATGGATTCAATCACCGCCAGTTGCAGCTCCTCTTCTAAAATTGTCCTGGAGTTACAGGCTTCTGGTCCGTTTTCTACTCTGTTGCAACATCGCCATACCGTAGATTTTTTTCCTCGGTTATTCCATTTTATCCTTCGATAAATGTCTCCACAGTATCCGCATTTGCAGATACTTGATAATGCATACTTACTTGAGTAGGTCCGTTTCTTTTTAGTCTTGTCGCCGCTTACTAGGTTTGTTCTTCTCGAAATCTCCTCCTGGACCAAAAGGAAAAGGTCTTTAGGAATTATTGGCTCGTGGCTATCTTTAACATAATACTGTGGGACACTCCCATCATTCCTGATTCTTGTTTTATCTATAAAATCAGTGGTTATTGTTTTTTGGAGCAAGGCATCGCCCATGTATTTCTCATTGGTTAGAATCCCTCTGACGGTGCTTACATGCCATTTCTTTCCACCACTGCCAGTTTTAATTTCATCTCTTTCAAGTCCATCTGCTATGTTTTTAAAACTGGCTCCTTCAAGGTATTCTCTGAATATCCGTTTTATTACTTTCGCTTCTTTATCAACTATCACCAGGTCTCCATTTACATCTTTGGTATATCCTAAGAAGTGATTATGGTTTATCTGAACCTTACCTTCCTGGTATCTGAACTGAAGTCCCATTTTTACATTCTGGGATAATGATGCGGATTCCTGCTGAGCCAGTGAAGCCATAATTGTAAGGAGCAGCTCCCCGCTGGCTTCCAGTGTGTTGATGTTTTCCTTCTCAAAAACTATGGCTATATTCTTTTCTTTGAGTTGCCTTACATACTTTAAGCAGTCTATGGTATTCCTGGCGAATCTACTTATTGATTTTGTGATGACCAGATCTATTTTCCCTTTTAAGCAGTCCGTTATCATCTCATTGAAGCCATCTCGTTTCTTGGTATTTGTTCCGGAAATTCCATCATCAGTGTAAATTCCTGCAAGTTCCCACAATGGATTCCTGCCAATGTATTCGGTGTAGTGTTTTACCTGAATGTCATAACTCCCTGCCTGTTCATCACTGTCAGTACTTACTCTGCAATAAGCAGCAACCTTTGTCTTTTCATTCTGGCTAACATTTATTCTGCTGTTCTTTCTTCTTGCTGGGATTAATGTCACTTTTTCATTCATTGACTTTCTCCTCTCTAATAAGCCTATAGATGTATTCCGCTTCACTGT
>JBDHVQ010000173.1:0-4400 GCA_039809845.1 Clostridiaceae bacterium
GAGGAAATATCAGAGGAAATATCAGAGGATGTATCTGGAGAAAACTTAAAATAAAGAACCGTGCAGGGGAGAAATCCCCTGCATTTAAATAATGGGGGGGGGGAAATGAAAGTAATACTGGCTGCTGCTGATTCAAAATACATACATTCAAATCTTGCTTTGAGATATATAAGGGAACACTTAAGGGCATCAGGATATGACCCATATCTTTATGAGACTACTGTGAATGATGATGCTGAAAGAGTGACAGAGGATCTTGTAAGTCTTCGGGGAGATGTTTATGTCTTTTCTGTTTATATCTGGAATGTAGAATTCACGGAAAAGATTGTTTCTAATCTTAAAAAGGTTATGAAGGATATCACAGTAGTAATGGGTGGTCCTGAAGTTACTTTCGGTGCTGAAGATGCATTGGGAAGACTCGGAGCTGATATTGTCATGGAAGGTGAGGGTGAACTTTTATCCTGTGAACTCATGGATGTTCTGTCGGAAAATTATGATAAGAAAAGTGACATGAAAACTGGTCTTGATAGGGTCAGGGGTCTTTATTTCAAGGATTCTTCAGGGAAGACTGTCTATACGGGAAGGAGAAATCCTCCTTCCATGGATGATGTTATTTTTCCATATATTTCATATGATATTGAAGAACTTGGAAACAGGATAATATATTATGAAGCCCAGAGGGGATGTCCATGGAGATGTTCTTACTGTCTTTCGGGAAGGGATAAGAATTTAAGGAAGAGGGATATTGAAAAAGTATTCTCTGAGATTTCGTTTTTCATTGAAAATAGGGTGAAACTTGTTAAATTCGTAGACAGGACTTTCAACATGGACCGTGAATATTCATACAGAATATTTGAATTTATTCGGAATAAGAAACTTCAGCTGGGTGATGAAATGGTTACTTGTTTTCATTTTGAAGTTTCTGCATCACTTATTGGTGATGATCTGCTGGAACTTCTTTCATCTATACCAGAAAAACTGATACAGCTTGAAGCAGGTATACAGTCCACAGATAAAGAAGTCCTTAACAATGTAAACCGTTTTGATGATTTTGAAAAGATCAGGGAAGTTATCGTTAGAATCATTTCTTACGGCAATATCCACGTCCATACGGATCTTATCGCAGGACTTCCGGGGGATACTATGAAAACTTTTTCTGAAAGTTTTGAAAGAGCAATGGAGATGCGCCCTCATATGCTGCAGGTGGGTTTTCTGAAAGTTTTGAAAGGAACCCAGGTTTATGAAGAAACGGACAGGTACGGTATGGAAGTCAGGAATTATCCGCCCTATGAGGTTCTGAAAACATCCGGCTTAAGTTACGAAAACATGTCACAAATTAAACGAATTGAAGAAATGGTTGATATATACTGGAACAGCGGTAAATACAGCACCTTTATGAACTATTTATTGAATAAATGTCACAATAAATATGAATTATTTCTGAATATGGCAGAATTATTCACTGAAAAATATTCAGGGAAGGGTAAAATAAAGGAAGAGGAATACTACAGATTCGGTACAGATTTTGCATGTTCCCTCTTCCCGGATGATTCGGGTGTATTCATTGACCTGCTTAGGTTTGACCATCTTCTCAGGGACAGGTCAGGCTGGTTTCCTTATATACTGAAAGGCCCGGTTTATAACAGCAGAAAATTGTCTGTTTCAGGACAGGGCGGTATTTCCAAAAAGTTGAAAGGTACCGTTGCAGGGTTTAAAATTAGAATGGATACAAAAGAAAAGGATTCCACTTATTTCCCCGGGGAAACATATATATGGTACAGCATGCAGACGGACAGAATTTTTGAAGTATATGAATTCCAGGGGGATTTTATTATAAAAAATCCTGAATAATTATTAATAAATAATGAATAAATTCAGAGTTGGTTAATAATTATGAAGAAATACTGGTATCCGTAAAATACTAAAAGCAGGGGAGTTGATTTTATTGGCAAAGGAAGCGCTGGAAAAGATCCGTGCTGCCGAGGAAGAAGCCCAGTCCGTAATCAGCCGGGCAAAGGAAGAGGCTCTGTCTCTTGTGGATGAAAGAATCAGATCTTCGGGTAGAAGAGCTGAGGAGATGATACATCAGGCTGAACAGGAAGTCAGCAGGATGAAGGAGGAGGCAAGACAGCAGACCGAAGACTCCCTTAAAGGGAAAAAAGCTGAGGAGGATGCAGAATTAAAGAGAATTTCAGGCATTGATCCCGAAAGGCTTAAAAACGCATCCTTAAAGATAGCAGAGAGGATAGTGGGTAATTATGGCAATAGTTAAAATGACCTCATTTGAGCTTTTAACCCTGTCAGACCATTCCGCGGCGCTTCTGAAGGCACTGCAGAAATTCAATTACGTACACTTTGACAACATCCGGGAAAAACTCGGGGAGGAAGACCTTAAAGTCATGGATGAAAGGATACCCGGTGATCTTTCAAGGGTTACAGAAGACCTTGACAGGGTCAGGAATGCGATTAAGCTCCTTTATTCCTTTGACACAAGACCTGGAGGTATAAAGGGTCTTATGGAAGGAAATCCTACCCTCGACTATGAAAATCTCGAGACGGCTGTCAGAGAAAGCGGATGGGAAGAAACCTACGAAAAGGTCAGGGCAATAAGCGATGTCATGGATGAACTGAAGCTCCGGGAGACGAGGGTAAGGGGACAGCTCGAGGAAATCGACAGCTGGACAGGTCTTGATGCCATACCTTCTGAAATATACCGACTTGAGAAGGTTCAGTCTGTTTTAGGTTCCATTCCCAAAAAGTTTGACGATACTTTAAGACGTGAACTTCTGGATTTAAAGCTGACTTATATTGAAAAAATCGGAGAATCCAGAAACGACTTCTTCTACATGATACTTACGGATCCTTCAGAGGAAGAAGAAGTCATGGAGATATTAAGGAAAAATGCATTTTCACAGTCAAGACCTGAATTTGACGAAAAGCCCCTTGAAGTCAAGAAGAGACTGAAGGAAGAAATCCTGCAGTTAAAAAGGGATGAAAATGGAGAGAGGGAAAAATTAAGAGCTCTGGGTTCTGAAATTCCAAAACTTGAAATAGCTGAAGAATACCTTGAAAACCTAAAGAAAAGAATAGGTGCCAGGGAAAACTTCATCAATACTGAAAGGGTAAGTATAATTTCAGGGTTTATACCCGACAGCAGGAAGGAAGAATTCACAGGATATGTAAGGGAAGCTGCAGGACCTGATGCTGTCCTTACTTTCAGTGAAGTGGATAAGGATAATCCCGATGTCCCCGTACTTTTAAAGAACAATAAATTTGTGTCAGCCTTTGAGTCGATAACAGACATGTATTCACTGCCAAAGTACAACGAGATAGATCCTACACCGTTTTTAACCCCATTCTATCTTTTCTTCTTCGGAATGATGATAGGGGATGCACTCTACGGTCTTATAATGCTCATAGGTTCATGGTTTGCACTTAAAAAATTCAACCTTTCAAAATCCATGAGAAGCTTTGTAAGATTCTTCTTCTACTTAAGCTTCCCCACAATATTCTGGGGACTTATATACGGATCCTACATGTCTCTCGATGTACCCATAAAGGGATTAATCAATCAGGAGACTGACATACAGCTCCTTTTACTCCTCTCAATAGGATTAGGTGTCATACACCTCTTCTTCGGACTTGGACTTAAGGGTTACATTTTATTAAGAGACGGAAAACCCATGGATGCAGTGTACGATGTACTCTTCTGGTACCTGGCACTAACTTCTGCGGCACTTCTTCTCTTAGGAGGAGTCCTGGGACTGCCCGCGGTAATAGTAACAATTGCAAAATGGGTAATGATAGCTTCAATGGCAGGTATAGTTCTCTTTGCCGCAAGGGATACCTTAGGATGGGGCGGAAGGATAGCCGGAGGTTTTTATTCACTCTACGGTATATCTTCCTGGATAGGAGACCTCGTATCATATTCAAGGCTCATGGCTCTTGGATTATCCGGAGCATTCATAGGAAAGGCATTCAATATGATAGCCGGAATGCTCGGGTCAGCCTGGTACATGCTTCCATTTGCAGCACTGATATTCCTCGGCGGACATGCCTTCAATCTCTTCCTTTCAGCCCTCGGTGCATACGTACATACACTGAGACTTACATACGTGGAATTTTTCGGTAAATTCTATGAAGGAGGCGGAAAGAAGTTTAAAACCTTCAGGCATGATCCCAAATACATCAATTACAGCGATGATCTTTAACGAAGCAGGCTGTGATTAATAGAAAAGAGGACATTTAAGAAGAAGGTTAAATGCAGGCAGTAATGCAGTAAGATTGTAATGTCAGAAAGCCGGAATAAAGAGCGGAGAATCAGAAGGCAAGTAGGGGCACATTGAAGTTCAAATGGTAATAAAAATAAGTACTAAAAATTAAGTACTAAAAATTAAGTA
>JBDHVQ010000174.1:0-4377 GCA_039809845.1 Clostridiaceae bacterium
GCAATGTATTTATCTTACCCATTGTATTTTCAGGGATACAGTAAAATTTAAAGTGAAAAGTATCAGGATTCAGCTGCATAAGAATTTAAACTCTGCAGATCTGACCCTGTACCCTTAAATTTAACATAAAGGAAGGATTATAAAAAGACAGCCGGTGAAGGCTGCCTATCTGTCCATTATTTCAAGAACAGTTTCAAGTGAAATTTCAGGTATCAGTATTCTGAACAAATCATATGGGGAATACTCACCGGGTCTTAGTTTATTAATGAATTCATTGTAATTCATGCTGACCATTCCTTTTCCGGGAACATTGAATACAAATACCGCTTCAACAGGATTCCCGTCCGATTCTGCTCCCCCGATACTAGCCGGTGCAAGGGTCTTTATTTTTTCAGTGGTGACATAGTACATCTTTCCATCCCTGAAAGCCGGCGCCATGTAGTAGAGTTTCGGGTCATGCTGTATTGCCCTTATAATATTCAAAAATCCGGTTTCAGATTCAAAGAGCATTTCATAATCATTTCTGTGGGCGTAAAAAGGCCATCTTGCCATCATTATTTCCACATATTCCCTGTCTGTTTCCTTAAGGGCTTTAAAAGTTTCATGGGACTTTTCAAGCCCCTCTTCAGTCAGTTTACTGAGGTTCAGTGAATCTTCACCTCTATTATTGCTCTTCTTGCTTTCTCTTAAAAAATCAGTAAGAGTTTCCTTTGAAAAACCTTCAGTTTTAAAAGACTTGATTCTGTCTTCAGAAACACCTGAGAATAACCCTGATGCAAGGGTGAAATATCTTCTTATTTCTTCAGGTGAAGCAGGAAGGGGAAGAAAGAGGGAATATTTCTCATTTTCTTTCTTATATCTTATACCCCTTTCAAAATAGGGGGGTGAATAAATAACCGCTGCATCCCTTATCTCTTCAGTCAGTGACATATATTCACCTGTATCTTTTCCGGCTTTTATACCTTCTGATAATTCACTTATCCCCGAAGGACCGGGAATCTGATTCCCATCTTCTTTATCATACAGACTGACTTCAAGGACAAGTTTAAAATCTTTTTCAGGTTTTGGTTCAAGGTTTAATTCTGTTTTTTCTTCCATACTGCTCACCTTCCTTTGTCACTCATTTTAATCCATACAGCATTCCATAGAAGCATTGGATTGTTACATTTCAGTCCATTTCATACTGCATTTAAGACTTTATTTCAGTATTGCATGCAGGTGATTAATATTTTCTGCTTTCTTATATCCCGTCTGATAAAGTTCCGTAAAGGGAGAAGCTGTTGGCTCTCTCAATTTTAATATTTTTAAGTTTTCCGGACATGGTTTCGTCTCCGGGGAAATTGACGGTTTTTCCGCTCCTTGTCTTTCCTGTCATCATTTCAGCATTGTTTTTTGAAGGGCCTTCAACAAGGACCTCCATGACAGTCCCGATTAGGGGTTTGTTCCTGTCCATCGCCCTTCTGTTTACAACTTCAACCAGGCGGTTGAATCTTTCGTGTTTTACTTCCTGAGGTATCTGGTCCGGCATTTTGTCTGCAGTGGTATTGTTCCTGTTGGAATATATAAATGTAAATGCTGCATCGTATCCGACTTCTTCACAAAGTGAAAGAGTCTCCTCAAAGTCTTCTTCTGTCTCACCCGGAAAACCTACTATTATATCAGTCGATATGCCGATACCGTCTATTTCTTCCCTTATGTTTTCTATTATCTTAAGATAGTCTTCCCTCGTGTAGTTTCTGTTCATTTTCCTTAAAACTTCAGTTGAGCCTGACTGTACCGGAAGATGTATCTGCTCACATACCCTGCTGCATTCCTTTATCGCCTTAACTACTTCAGGCGAGAGATCTTTCGGGTGGCTTGTCATGAATCTTATTCTTTCCACACCTTCAACTTCATTTACCATTCTTAAGAGATCTGCAAAGTCTGTCTTTTCTTCAAGTCCTTTTCCGTAGGAATTTACATTCTGTCCTAAAAGTGTGAATTCAATATATCCCTGTGACACAAGTTCCTTTATTTCATTTATGATGTCCTCCGGTTTTCTTGATTTTTCCCTGCCTCTTACATAGGGAACTATGCAGTATGTACAGAAATTGTCGCATCCGTACATTATGGTTACAAATGCCTTCATATCGTATTCTCTTAATATCGGCACGCCTTCAGTTATTTCATCAGTACCTTCTTCAATTTCCCTCACCTGGCTACCGGTGGTCTTTGCCCTTTCAAGGTATTCGGGGAATTTATGGGCATTGTGGGTACCGAATACTATATCGACGTGAGGGTACTTCTTAAGGATTTCTTCTGCCACACCTTTCTGCTGCATCATACACCCGCAGACTGCAATGATAAGGTCAGGATTATCTTTTTTGATTTTCTTTAATATCCCGAGATTTCCGTGGACTTTAAGCTCTGCATTTTCTCTCACGCAGCATGTATTGAATATTATGACATCGGTCATATTTTTAAATTCAGTCTTCCTGTATCCCATATTCTGAAGGGTTCCTGCTAGCTTTTCTGAATC
This sequence comes from Clostridiaceae bacterium, assembly GCA_039809845.1. GTDB lineage: Bacteria > Bacillota > Clostridia > Clostridiales > Clostridiaceae > JG1575. Next base: position 2,519 of record JBDHVQ010000174.1, read on the forward strand.
CTCTTCATTCATCTGGCAGCCCCATGTTTCTATATAGTATTTCTTTGATTCATTTTCCTGATTTACTTGATTTTCTTTATTTTCTTTATTTTCTTTATTTTCTTTTATTATTCCGTTTTCAGCCATCAGTATTTCCTTTCATCTGTTTAAGTTAAGGTTATTTATACTTGAATATAAAATCATTTTTCTTTTTTTTCTGTACCCGACTATTATATCAGAAGGGCAAATTTATTATGGGAAATGGGTATATGTAAAATAATAAATTTATTTAAATCCACGAAAGACCCGTGCATTTTTATTGAAAAGACAGTGTCTCTTTTGATTCTTAATTGATTTTGAGTCTGAAAGAAAAGTAAAAGATAAAAGTGAAAAATGTTAAAGAACTGTCATTAATATAAAAAATTGTATAATAATTTGAAAACGTTTATAATAATATCACATTTATATATAAAACGGAGGTTAATTATGGAGAAAAATTTCGAATCAAAACTGTCAGAATCCGCAAAATCTATGAAGGCTTCTGAAATAAGGGAGCTTTTAAAACTGACTGCCCAGCCTGAAATCATATCATTTGCAGGCGGACTTCCTGCGGCTGAACTCTTCCCAATCGACAATATAAAGAAGACAGCTGAAGAACTTATTGAAAAGGACGGAAGAAGAGCCCTTCAGTACTCCACTACAGAAGGTTTCAACGAACTTAGAAACGTAATAATCAAACAGAGACTTGAACCCATGGGAATCAAGGCAGGACTTGAAAACATCCTTATAACTTCAGGTTCTCAGCAGGCACTTGACTACAGTTCAAGAATATTCGTAAACCCCGGCGACACAATAATAACTGAAAGCCCTTCATACCTCGGAGCTCTCAATGCGTTCAAGCTTGCTGATCCGAATTTCGTGGAAATCGAAATGGACGACCAGGGCATGAAGATGGACAAGCTCGAAGAAGCTTTAAAGACAGAAAAGAATGTCAAGTTCATATACACAATTCCTGATTTTCAGAACCCATCAGGTGTTACAATGAACCTTGAAAGAAGAAAGAAACTCATTGAACTTGCAAACAAGTACGATGTTTTAGTCCTTGAAGACTGTCCTTACAAAGAACTCATATTCGACGGAGAACCACTTCCTGCCTTAAAGTCCATGGACACAGAAGGAAGAGTAATCCACCTTGGAACATTCTCAAAGACATTCTGCCCCGGCTTAAGAATCGGCTGGATAGTTGCAGATCCATTCATAACAAACAAGTACACAATGTTAAAGCAGGGTTCTGACCTTCAGTCTTCTTCCCTCGACCAGCTTTTAACTGCAAAGTTCATGGAAGACAATATACTCGAAGAACACATAAAGAAAATTGTTGAAGTATACAAAAAGAGAAGGGACGTAATGTTTGCAGCCATCGACAAGTACTTCCCCAAGGGAATCAAGTATACTAAATCTGAAGGTGGTCTCTTCACATGGGTTGAAGTAAAACCTGAACTTCAGTCAAAAGAAATCCTCGAAAAGGCACTTGAAAAGAAAGTTGCATTCGTGCCCGGCGATTCTTTCTTCCCCAACGGCGGAAAGACTAACTTCTTCAGGATGAACTACTCCTGTATGTCTGAAGAAAAGATAGAAGAAGGTATAAAGCTCCTCGGTGAAGTTTTGGACGAATACTACAAATAGAATAAGCTTAAAAAAATGTTTTTAACCCTGAGCTGATGGAATTTATTTTCATCAGCTCTTAGTCAATATCTGACATTTTAACAAAACAATGGTAAAATCATTTTATAAAATACATTTAATATGGATATTCCGGGAATATCCAGGGAGATGAAAATGAAAATATCTGAAAGAATCCAGGAAATGCAGTTCTCACC
>JBDHVQ010000175.1:0-4363 GCA_039809845.1 Clostridiaceae bacterium
ATTGAGGAGGAAGTCATGAAGATAAAATGCAGTAAAAAAGACCTCGTAGAGGCGGTAAATATAGTCCAGAAATCAGTTGCTGTAAAATCAACGGTTCCCGTTCTTGAAGGTATCTATATAGAGGCTAAAGGGAATGTGATGATTTTTAGGGGATCTGATGCAGACATGTCTTCAGAGACAGTATTTGTTACAGATGTCTCCGAAGAGGGAAAAATAGTCGTCGATTCAAGGATGTTCGGAGACCTTATAAGAAAGCTTCCCAATACGGACATAATCATGGAAACCCAGAAGGACATGAATGCTGTAAATATTTCCGCTGAAAATTCAGCCCTTTCCCTGCTTTATATGAATGCAGATGAATTCCCGTCATTTCCCGGCATAGAAGATGCGATGGGGATTGAAATAACGGAAGGTCTTTTCAGAAAAATGGTTAAGAGGATAATATTCTGCGTTTCCAATGAGGATTCAAGGCCAATACTCACAGGGGGACTTTTTGACCTTGAGGATGGAGTATTAAGAATGGTGGGTCTTGACAGCTTCAGGATGGCAGTGTCCACAGAAGAATTCCCTGGTTTTGAAGGTACCCTCCAAAGGGTCATACCGGGAAAGACACTGAGGGATGTAATGAGCATCACAGGGGACAATGAAAACCCCATGAATATATCCTTTACGGATAACCATGTCCTTTTCACCTTGGGAAACACAAAGATTATTTCAAGACTTCTCCAGGGCGAATATTTTAAATACAGAACGATGATTCCTGATTATTCAAAATTATCAGTCAAAGTTTCAAGGCAGGATCTTTTAAGTTCTTCAGAAAGGGCTTCCCTTCTTGCAACTGAAGGTACGACAAACCTCATAAAATTTTCATTCACACCAAATGAAATACTTATCACATCCAATTCAAAACAGGGAAAAATCCGTGAGGAAGTGGCATGTGAAAGTGAGGGTGAAGAAATAGAAATTGCATTCAATGCCAAATTCATGGTGGATGCACTGAAAAATATGGAAGACGATACTGTGAGGATGGAACTTACTTCCCCCCTTACCCCGTGTATTGTAAAGCCCCTTGAATCGGACAGTGCACAGTATATCCTCCTGCCTGTAAGAATTGCAAAGAGGTGATGTGATCATGGATAAAAAGGATAAAAAGAAAGGGCCGGAAAAAATAATAAAAATTAATGTCGAAGGTGAATTCATAAGACTAGATGCTCTTTTAAAATCAGCAGGGTGGGTATCCCAGGGCGGTGAGGCAAAGGCATTCGTACAGAGCGGAAAGGTAAAACTCAACGGTACTGTATGCACGGAAAGGTCGAAGAAGATAAGACCGGGAGACAGGGTGGAATTCATGGGACATACAGCAGAAGCGGAGTAGAATGTTAATATTTCTGTAACAGAAAGTGTTTTTCAATGGCAATAAAATAAACATCCTGAAAAGTCATAAACTTATACCTGTTTTAATAAATAAAATATAATTTCACCGGTTATTCCTTATCTTAAACGAAGAATAACCGGTGATTTTATGTTTGTTTTATAAAGTTATATTGACACGTCCTGACACCGGCCGGGGGGTGGGCTGCGGGGGGTACCCCGTTCCCCCGGAATAAGGATTTTAAAGGGTTTCTGTGGTATAATTGATGTTGAGGTAATATCATGTTTGTTAAACAACTCCGTCTGAAAAATTTTAGAAATTATGAACAACTGGATATGGAATTCGGACCTCGCGTAAACATTCTTACAGGCGACAATGCCCAGGGAAAGACCAACATCCTTGAGGCTCTCTATTTCTGCGCCTACGGCAGAAGCCACCGTACATCCAGGGACAGTGAAATGTTCGGCTTCGGCTCTTCGTTCACAGGGATTCAGGCAGATGTCAGAAGGGAAAGAACTGACAAAAAGATAAATATAGCCTTCCAGGGCGGCAAAAAATACATTGAAATCAACGGAAGAAAAATAGTCAGAATACAGGATCTTCTGGGAAACTTAAATGTCGTGATGTTTTCCCCCGAAGATCTTAAAGTTGTCAAGGAAACTCCGGGAATAAGGAGAAGGTTCCTCGATATGGAAATCTGTGCCCTGGACAGGATTTACTACCACGATCTTGTGGACTACAACAGAATCCTTTCAGAGAGGAACAATCTTCTGAAGATGAAAAATGCAGATCTTACGGTGCTTGATGTATACGATGATCAGCTCTCACAGGCGGGCGGGAAGGTCGCCTCGAGGAGAATGGAGTACCTTAGGGCTCTGAGCCGGGAGGCTTCAGGTATCCACAAATCCATCACCTCGGACCGGGAAAATATAGAATTCATCTACCGTCCTTCGTGGAAAAATGAAGGAAACATAAGGGAAGGTATTTTGACTTCACTTAGGGATACAAGAAGAAATGACATAATGAGGCAGACAACTTCTTCAGGTCCCCACAGGGATGATTTTTCAATTCTCATAAACGGAACCGATGCAAGGCACTTCGGATCCCAGGGACAGCAGAGAACTGCAATTCTGACACTTAAATTTGCATCCCTTGGAATAATAAGAAAAACCACGGGGGAATATCCCCTGCTGCTCCTCGACGACGTCTTGAGTGAACTTGATGTGTCGAGGCAGAACTATATCCTGTCTTCAATAGAAGGCATACAGACCATAATAACAATGACAGGATATGAAAACATTGAATCAAGACTCCTTGAAGATGCAAAGATCTTCAGGGTCATAAAAGGCAGTGCCGGGGAGGTTTAGCGATGTTCCTTCATCTGGGGGAAGATGTGATGGTGCCGTCGGGGGAAATTATCGGTATTTTTTCCATCGGCGAAGATAATATTGCGGACAATAATTCCTTCCTGGGAGAAATGAGGGAGGAAGGGTTTGTAAGGACCATAGGCGAAGAACAGCCGAGGTCCTTTATCCTCTGTGAGAGGCAGGGTAAACCCGTCATATACCTGTCCCCCATAACAAGCAGGACACTTACAGGAAGAAGCATGAAAAGCTCACTCAATACAGGGAGGAAATAAATGGAAGAAGATATAAAAAAAGAAGGTTCCCAATCCTATGACGACAGTCAGATCCAGGTCCTTGAGGGTCTTGAGGCTGTAAGAAAAAGACCGGGAATGTACATAGGGTCCACTTCGCTCCGGGGTCTTCATCACCTCGTTACAGAAATCGTGGATAATTCCATAGATGAAGCCCTGGCAGGATACTGTACCCACATCGAAGTATTCATACACGAAGACAATTCCATAACTGTCGTGGATGACGGAAGGGGAATGCCCGTCGGAATAAATAAAAAGCTCGGTATATCTTCAGTTGAAGTTATACATACAGTTCTCCACGCAGGCGGAAAATTCGGAGGCGGAGGATACAAGGTATCAGGAGGTCTCCACGGTGTAGGTGCATCCGTTGTCAATGCACTGTCCGTCGAAATGAAGGTGGAAGTAAGAAGAGACGGTCACATATACATGCAGGAATACAGGAGAGGCACCCCTTTAAAGTCCCTGGAAATCACAGGGGAAATGGTAAGCGGGGAAACAGGGACAACTACGACTTTCCTTCCTGATCCTGAAATATTTGACGAAACAGTATTTGACTACGACATCTTAAGTTCGAGATTAAGGGAACTTTCGTTCCTCAACAAGGGCTTAAGAATATCACTTACCGACGAGAGGGAGGACGGACAGGCAGAATCCTTCATGTACGAAGGCGGTATAAGTGAATACGTAAAATACATGAACAGGAACAAGGACGTCCTCCATGAAGAAGTAATCTACATAGAAGAGATAGCCGAAGAAATGACAGTGGAACTTGCTCTTCAGTACACCACCGGTTTTTCTGAAAACATAAGTTCCTATGCCAATAACGTCGCGACTGTCGAAGGCGGCATGCACCTTGAAGGTTTTAAAAGGGCTGTCACAAAGACTATCAATAACTACGGAAGAAGATTCGGATACCTTAAGGAAAAGGATCAGAACTTAACCGGTGAGGATGTGAGGGAAGGTCTTACTGCCATAGTTTCAGTAAAACTTTCAGAACCGCAGTTTGAAGGACAGACAAAGACAAAGCTTGGAAATTCAGAAGCCAGAACCATGGTGGACCAGATATCCACGGACAGGATAAGTGAATTTTTGGAAGAAAATCCCGACATGGGAAAACTTATCATAGAAAAGGGACTCATGGCCCAGAGGGCCAGGGAAGCTGCGAGAAAAGCGAGGGAAACCTCGAGAAAGACAGCCCTTGAATCCACAACACTACCGGGTAAACTTGCAGACTGCAGATCAAAGAATCCGGCAGAATGTGAAATATACATAGTCGAAGGGGATTCGGCGGGAGGTTCTGCAAAGGACGGAAGAAATTCAGAATTCCAGGCCAT
>JBDHVQ010000176.1:0-4246 GCA_039809845.1 Clostridiaceae bacterium
CATAAGAGCAATACAATGGAATCATTATGATTATGAAAACAAAAGCCTCCGGATTTCCGGAGGCTGGATGAATATAACGAAATTGGAAAAAAGTTTTTGAAACTGTTAAGTCTTGTTGATCCGGTAATCCTTAAAAGTCATTAAGAAATATAGGTCTTGTGTTTCAATGGCTGGGGAACTTTTAAAGTACTACAAAATCTTCTGTTTCAAAATCTGAATCTTCAAGGGCTGATTTTAGTTTTTCCATGAGGTCTGGGGATGCTTCTACGGAAAAACCGCATCCAGCAGAAAGTTCCCTTGGAACAGGAACGAGTTTAATATCAAATCCTGAATCTTTCAGATATTTTTCACTGCCCAGTGCATCGGAAGTTGTTGGGAATGTGATATAGAGTTTATCTTTCATTTGTGGTCTCAATTATCATGTCATTTCCTTCCTTGGATTCTGTGAAGGGAATGTTCTTTTTTTCAAGGTGGGCAATAATATTTGTTCTTGTATGCGGTTCACTTATTATTATTTTAAGTTCTTTATCTGTCTTAAGTGCTTCATCTACATTAAGTATGGGTTCCGGACATGAGAGTCCCCTTACATCAACTGTTTTCATTTTATTCTCCTATGCTGCGTTTGCAGCAGTTTCTGTCTTTACACTGTTTTTCTTTCTTGTTCCTGCATATGCAATGATAAAGAGGAGTACTATACATACTATGGTTGCGGTCATTCCTGCCTGACCGGGACCCCCTGCCTTTGCGGCAGCTTCTGCCGTTGCAGGTGCTGCAGCTGATGCTGCAACTGAGAAGTTATGGGCACATGCTGCTCCCACAAGCATTCCAAGGACTGTAACCACTGAATCTGAAGAACCCTGGCCTGCAAGGATCAGCTGTCTTAAAGGGCATCCGCCGAGAAGTACAGCTGCAAATCCTACAACATAAAGTCCTGAAATATTCCAGAGAGTCTGTGCATGGGCAATAGGGCCATACGCAACTATGTGGAAGTTACCTGTTGCGATATTGTAGATGAGCATTACTGTGAAAAACCCGCCTATGAGCATTGCAAGATCGAAGTTTCTTATAAGAACACCATCTCTTACAGCTCCACCAAAACACATCCTTGTCCTCTGTGCTATTATTCCGAATAATAAAGCGACGACAAAAGAAATGATAAATGGAGCGTGGATTGATCCGGGACCTGTGGTTGATGCTGTAAACCAGGCTGTCAATGCTGCCATAAGTGTAAGTACTGCCATGGCAATGGGTAGTGCATAACCTGACTGTGCCTTTGTTTCGTGGTTTCTTCCCAATGTGAATCCTTTTTTAAGGAAAAATGCTCCCGTTGAAACACCTCCGATGAATCCAACAAGTCCTATCCAGGCTGCTATTTCACCTGAAGCCATTCTTAAAACCATCCTTGTGGGACAGCCGAGGAAAATAAGAGCTCCTGTAACCATTATAAAACCGAGGACAAACCTCGTTGCAGGGGATGAACCGCCGGTCGGTCTGAATTCTCCAGTGATGACTGAGATTAAAAATGCCCCGAGGATAAGACCTGCAATTTCCGGTCTGAAGTACTGTACGGGAGCTGCAGTATGGAGCCTTAAAGAACCTGCCACATCCCTTACGAAACAGGCTATACAGATTGCCATGTTTTTGGGGTTTCCAAAGTAGGCGAGAACAGCGGCGAGAAGTCCTGAAATGGCTCCCCAGAATAGAAGATTCCTGCGCGAAACCGTCATGATAAAACCTCCGTAATATATAATTATTTCAATCTAATGTTAATGCTTTATTCATTTTTTAACAATAACTCATTCTTTTGATATTTTAATATACATATTGGAGTTATCAATAAATGGAGATTCTCTGTAAAAGAAAATTTTAGCCCCAGGAATCCCTTATGTCAGGGTAGGGTTATTATCTTGGGTGGCATAAAAAAAGTACAGCATGAAAGCTGTACTCTTAAAAAGTATATTAAATTAAAGTCCCTTGGATATGATGTAGTCTGTAAGGTCCACAACCCTGCAGGAATAACCGTATTCGTTGTCGTACCATGCGAGAATCTTACACATGTGGTCTCCGTTGGTTTCTGTACAGAGTCCGTCTACGATTGAACTTCTTGTGTCTGCAATGTAGTCAGAAGAAACCAGTGGTTCATCACTGTAGCCAAGGATTCCTTTAAGTTTTCCTTCTGATGCTTCTTTGAATGCAACATTGAGTTTTTCTTCAGTAACAGGTTCCCTTGTCGTTACCACCATATCAACCATGGATACTGTTGGAACCGGAACTCTTATACCAATGCCTGTAAATCTTCCCTTAAGCTGGGGAAGTACAAGGGATACTGCCTGTGCAGCACCAGTTGTTGTGGGGATGATATTGATTGCTGCAGCTCTTGCTCTTCTCGGGTCCTTGTTCTTTCCGTCTGTGATGTTCTGACCGTTGGTATATGCGTGAACGGTGTTCATCATTCCGTATTCGATACCGAAATTGTCATCTATTACCTTAGCAAATGGAGCGAGACAGTTGGTGGTACATGATGCATTTGAAATTATATTGTCCTTTGAAGGATCGTATTTTTCTTCATTTACACCCATTACTATTGTAATATCTTCGCCTTTTGCAGGAGCAGTTATAATAACTTTTTTCGCACCGCAGTCGATGTGTTTCTGCGCAGTTTCCTTGGTTCTGAATTTACCTGTACAGTCTATTACTATTTCAACGCCGTTTTCCTTCCATGGAAGTCTGTCAGCATCTCTTTCGTTGGTGATGAGCACTTTTTTGCCGTTTACCATGAGATAACCGTCATGTGCTTCTGCTTCTCCGTCAAATCTTCCGTAAACTGAATCGTACTTAAGTTTTGCGAGGGTGTCTTCTGCTGATGCCATGCCGTTTATCATGACAATATCAAACTTCTTGTCTTTCTGGCCGGCCCAAATTCTCATAACGCTCTGTCCGATACGGCCGTAGCCGTTCAGTGCAACTTTAACCATAGATTCCTCCATACTGGATATATATTTGATATTCCCCCGATTATAAAAGGGGAGAGTCGGATTTTCCTTTATGTCACTGAATTATTTTAACTTAAAAAACTGTATGCGGGAAAAAGCTTAAAACTCAAAAAAAGAGAATCTTATATAGCAATTGCTGTGATAAACTTCCCGTTATACAAAGATAATTTAAAATAAATGCGGAAGGATAATTAAAAAAACAAAAAAACGTGTAAAAATACAAATTGTCCGCCGTAATTTAATTATGAATTTATCCTGTTATAAGAAATTATATTATTAAATTGTATAAAATACAACGTTTAGAAGTATTAAATAATGTTTAACTTTTTAACGGCGAAAGACCGGGAATTTATGGAATCCATTGATATAGGCGAATTCAGCCCTCATGGATCATAAATGTCCCGGTATCAGTAAAGTCCCACTAATATTTTAGGGCTTTATTCCATTTATCAAAAAGAGAAGATAACCCGGGATAAACCCTTTAAATATTAATACTTCTGTCTGTTTCTGAATTCCCTTTCAATCTCTCTTTTCTGGGTTTTTTCTATGAGAGCATCCCTCTTGTCGTAGTTTTTCTTACCCTTTGCAATGGCAACTGAAACCTTGACCCTGCCGTTTTTAAAATACATCCTTAATGGAACTAGGGTCGACCCATCCCTTGAAGATGCTTCATCGAGCTTCAGGATTTCATTTTTATGAAGCAGAAGTTTCCTCTCCCTTAAAGGATCCACATTGAAAATATTTCCCTGTTCGTATGGAGATATGTGCATATTGAAGATGAAGGCTTCTCCGTTTTTGACATCGGCATAGCTGTCTTTAAGATTTGCCTTTCCTTCTCTTATGGATTTGACCTCCGTACCTTTGAGTTCTATTCCTGCTTCAAATTCCTCGACAATAAAATAATCGTGGAATGCCTTTCTGTTTTCTGCTATTGAATTATTGCTTTTCTTCATTTATATTCCTCTTTCCTGGTCCTTACTGGTTATCTAATATCCGATTGAACATTTTCCTGGATAATCAGGATATCAACCAATATTCAGTGTTATTTTCTATTATGACACAGTATTTATTTCCTTACATCATTTTATGGATTACTTTAAGGAGATAAACCCGTCAGAGGAATCAATACTTCTCATATAAGTGGTCGGTATATTGTTGGTATACCGGGAATTAAACATGAATAAAAAGAAAAATCCGGTGAATGGTGATGGGGTGAATATGGATCAAAGGATTTTTTTAATACCCAGGATATT
>JBDHVQ010000177.1:0-4192 GCA_039809845.1 Clostridiaceae bacterium
GCCACTGAATATATGAGACTTATGTTGATAAGACTTATTATATTTGTGGGAAGGAACTTATTTGAAAAGTTTGCAAGGACGAGAAGTATAAGACAGATAATAATTGTTATTATTTTTTTGGTGCTTTCACCTAAATTTATTTTTTTCATATCTACACCTTCTCTGACATCTTCTGACCGGTGATGCCTCCGGGCCTTACAAGGAGAATTACAATGAGAAGTACAAAGGCAAAGGCATCCTTATAACCGGAAAGGTTGATTCCCGTAAGGTATGAAGATGCAACTATGAATACTTCGCCAAGACCCAGAATGAAGCCTCCGTAAACCGCTCCTTTTATGGATCCTATTCCTCCTATTACCGCTGCTATGAAACACTTCAACCCGGGTATGACACCCATAAGGGGAACTATGGAAGGATATTTGAGTCCCCACATTATTCCTCCCACAGCAGCAAGGGCAGAACCTATGGCAAATGTAAAGGAAATGGTCTTGTTGACATCCACTCCCATGAGGGATGCAGTTTCCTGATCCTTACTTACGGCCCTCATGGCAACCCCCATCTTTGTCTTTTCAATGAGGTAGTTCAGTGCTATGAGAAGGACTGCAGTAACCGCAGGTATTATAAAGGTCAGCATCTGTGTCCTTATGGGGCCGAGGGTCACCACCTGTGTGAATATTGTCACAGGAGGGATTATTTTGGGAACACCTGAAAAGAGAACAACAGCCAGGGATTCAAGCAGGAAGGAAGCACCGATTGAGGAAATGAGGATTGTTATCTTCGGAGCTTCACGTATGGGTCTGTATGCCACCTTTTCCACTCCCATTCCAAGGAGGGAAGTTAAAATAATTACAACTATGATTGCTATGGGCCATGGAAGACCAAAACGTATTGCGTAATAGTAAAAATATGCTGCCATCATGAAGATATCTCCATGGGCAAAGTTTATAAGTTTTAAAATACCGTAGACCATGGTATAGCCGATTGCAAGAAGGGCAAAGAGACTGCCAAGGGCAATACCGTTAAGAAGATTCTGCAAAAACCAGGTTGAAATACTCATATTACCTCCGGTTAAAATATATCCCCCTTATTACTGGTTAAAATAAGGAATAAGGGGGAGGATAAAACTAGTTATTTAAAGGTTTGATGGTGTCGAGGTAGTTAAACTTTCCTTCTTTCACCTGTTTTAATACTGCATCCTTTACGGCATCCCGGTTGGAGTCAAAGTTTATGACACCTGTTGCTCCCTGGAAGTCCTTTGTTTCAAGAAGAGCTTTCTGGATAGCTGCAGGATCTGAGCTGCCTGCCTTTTCTATCGCCCTGTATACGATGAGATAAGAGTCATAACCCAGTGCTGTGAGTCCGGAAATGGATTTATTGGGGTATTCCTTCTTGTATTCTTCTATAAACTTCTTTGATTCTTCAGTTATAGGATGTTCTTCATCGAATGCTGAAGCAAATACTGCGCCTTCAACTCCCTGTGCTCCGGTTTCTATAAACTGCGGTGTTTCCCATGTATCTCCGCCAAGGAACGGTACAGTTATTCCAAGTTCTCTCGCCTGCTTGTTTATAAGGGCAGATTCAGTGTAGTTTCCGGGTGCGAATACAACATCTACCTGTGCGTTTTTAAGGTTTGTAAGCTGTGCTGAGAAGTCCTGGTCGCCAGTCTTGTATTCAAGTTCTGTAACTATTGCATTCGGGTCACCGGTTATCTTTTTGAATTCATCGGCAAAGTACTTTGCAAGGCCTACAGAATAGTCATTAGAAACTTCCCTGAATATCGCAGCTTTCTTTGCCCCGAGTTTTCCTGTGGCATAGTTAGCCATTACAGTACCCTGGAAGGGATCTATGAAACATACCCTGAAGTAGAATTCATTTCCCGCTGTAACCTGTGGGTTTGAACAGGAGGTTCCCATTGCAGGGATTCCCGCAGCCTTGAATTTGTCTCCGCCTGCGATTGCATTTCCTGATCCGTATGATCCCAATACTGCAGAAACCTTTTCCTTGTCCACGAGATTTGATGCGGCATTTGCAGCTTCAACCTTGTCGGACTTGTTGTCTGCAACGACAAGTTCTATCTTTTTGCCGTTGACTTCCGGATAAAGCCTCTGGGCAATTTTTATGCCGTCGTATTCAAGCTGTCCGCCTGCAGCATTTGCCCCTGTGAGCGGCTCAAAAACACCGATTTTTATCGTGTCGCCCGCCGCAGGTTTTGCATCTCCCTGACATCCTGTAAGGACCACTGAAGATACCATGATACCAGCCACCAATTTTGCCAGATACTTTTTCATAAACCCTCCTGTAAGAATGTTTACTTGTTTATATTGGTATAATATGACTCATGATAAATTAAGTCAATTCATTATTTCCGCAGAAAATGAATAAAAATGTATTCCCGGAAGATGTATTGAAAACGTATGAACCGACCGGATTTTTTAAAAAAATAACCAAAATGAAAGAAACTATTCCTCAATAAAACTTGACATACTGCCATTTACTGACAATGATTATCTCCGGGGAACAGTAAGCTCAGGGGTGTCCTCTCCAAGAGAACACTTGGAATGAAATAAATAAACTATTCAGAAAAATGCAATTTAAAAATATATAAATATCAAAATTCGCTTCCACTGCAAAGAGACACCTGTTTTTAGAAAATGGGTGAATTTCAAATTTATTATTATTACCATGGGTTTTTATTAAATATAATAATTTTTTGACTTCTGAAAATATTTCCCTTTTATACAACTGATCAGGATGAATCACAGCAGAACAGGGAACACCATAAACCTGAAAAGTTACCGGATATCTGTTTCCGGTTAATATCATTTGAAGTAAATACTGAAAAATGGTATTATAATTCAGTCATATGCATCAGTAGCTCAACTGGATAGAGTGTCCGGCTACGAACCGGGAGGTTACGGGTTCAATTCCTGTCTGATGCACCAGTACCCATGCAGACTGTGTATTCATCAGTATTGCATGGGTTTATTCTTTATTCAGGATGCCAATCTGAAGCCAATATTTATAATAAACCATTTAAACCCCTCATGCTTTCGCCTTTTAAGGAAAACTCAGGTCGGGTATAAAATGAAGTATCTAAATATGAACAGACTTCTTAATTTATGTTATTATTTTTATGGACGGTTAAACTGTAACCTGGTAACTGGAGGGGAGAAGATATATAAGTAGTTTATTGAATCTCATTACAGTTGCTGTTATCTCTTAAGATCCAGGAGATATTGTGATATTGGTTCAGTAAAATTCATAAAAGAAGGTATCTTTCAGATGAGATCTGGGAGATTATAAAAATAATAAGGATATTTGACCATAAAATGAAAACGTTAAATCTTAAAGCGAAAACGCATATAGTTATCTATATAATTTTCTCAAATCTTCTCACTGCTGTAATGCTTTATCAGCCGATTATTCTTAAAAATATTTTTGACGATGCAAGGAATTACAGCAATATCATAAGAAATATAATTATATTGGGTATTACAATAATACTTATATTATTGCTGGATTATGTCAATCAATACAGTATAGCTAAAATAAGATATATTTTAAAAAATGAATTGTCTTCTGAGGTTTTTAAAAGTCTTACAGGTCCAGAATATATTGATTTAAAAAACGATGTTGTCAGTGAATATAACGTCGATCTGAATTCCAACATTGATTCCCTTATTGAAGAATAGTATATGGTAATAATTACTGTAATAAGCACTTCAATATCTTTGGTTTTATATATAGTGACAATTTTTAAAATAAACTTCAGTATGCTGATAATCATGGTTCTGACAAATCTGATAACAATAGTAATGCCCGTCATTTTTGATAAAAACATCAAAGTATTACGGGAAGATGTACTGGTCACAAAGACAAAACTGAATTCGGTTTTTCAGGATTTTATTTCAGGATCAAATATAATAAAAAATCTCTTTGCAATGGATAAATGGCTGGGAAATGTACAGAAATATAAATTGAATTACACTGACAGTGAACTGAATTTCAGAAAATACAGAGTCAAAACAAATATTCTTTTAGGCCTGGCTTCATATGGGGGTTGGTTTATACTGGTTTTTTACGGTGCTTACAGTGTTTATAATTCAGTACTGACTGTGGGTGAATTTATTGCATGTTTCCAGATATCTGAAATGATAATAACTCCCATGAGGGGGCTGGCTTATTCGCTGAG
>JBDHVQ010000178.1:0-4186 GCA_039809845.1 Clostridiaceae bacterium
GCAGGACATGGAAGATAAAAATAACTTCCCATAAAGCTTTCTTGTTTTATCCATAATTCCTCCTAAAAACCTGTATACATGGACGGAGAGTAATTCCCTTTAATGAGAAATACCAGAGATACAAGGAAAAGTGAAACAAAAAAGGCAATCCTGAAAAGTGTTTCAGATATATCCCCTGGACCATCTTTTCCTACAGCAATATTTTTAAGTACCGGGGTTACGGAAAGTACGGAAAGTATAAAAAATCCTGCATTTTCCCTTAGAGCTTCCAATCCTGCCCGATCGGAGAGGATTTCCCCCTGTCCTGTCATAACTCCAAGATAGTAGAGTGCATTCATCAGTCCGTCTGTTGCAAAGAAAACCCACCCTGCCATTACAATGAGAAGTGTGGCTGTAATCCTTAAAAACTTAGGAATCCTGTCTTCATATTTTCTTATGAGGTATTTTTCAAGGATTATCACGACGGCGAAATATAGTCCCCAGACTATGAAATTCCACGATGCACCGTGCCATAAACCTGTCACAAGCCACACTGTCATGGTCGCTGTAAGAAATCTTACGGTTCCTCTTTTGGAACCTCCCATGGGAATGTAGATATAATCCCTGAACCATCTTCCTAATGTTATATGCCATCTTCTCCAGAATTCTGCAGCGGATGCGGAAAGGTACGGATATCGGAAGTTTTCGGTGAGTCTGTAGCCGAAAAGATTTGCGCAGCCTATGGCCATATCCATGTATCCTGAAAAATCGAGGTATATATAAAGTGTAAATGCAGCAATACCAACCCAGGAATGAAGGAAAGAAAGGCTGTAGATATCGTAATCCTTCGCGCTTAACCAGATGGGATAAAGAGAATCGGCAAGAACTGTCTTTTTGAAAAGCCCCGCAATAAACCGTTCTGCTCCTTCTGTCATTAATTCAAGACTCATGTTCTTTCCCGACATGTCTTCTTCCACTTCGCTGAATCTCATTATGGGTCCCGATGCAAGCTGGGGGAACATTATGAGGTAAAGAAATACCTTTATGGGATTTTCAGGGGATTTTACCGTACCCTTTCTGACATCGGCCAATAAACTTATCGCCTGAAAGGTATAAAAGGAAATACCAAGAGGTGCTGCAAGTTTTTCAGCAAAAAAGGATGTTCCCAGAATACCGTTGAAGGTTTCCGTAAAAAACCCAAGATATTTGAACACGAAAAGTACTGAAATATTGAATAGTACTCCAAACACAAATACAGCAACACCGGCTCTTTTCCCTTTCAGTCTTCCTGACAGAACAGCGGACAGGTAATTAACAGTCATAGATAAGATAAAAAGCGGAAAAAACCTGGGTGATGCAAGGAAAAGAAAAATTAAACTCAGGATAAAAAGAACAATGTAGCGGAGTTTAACAGGAACCATATAGTAAAAAACCAGGGAAAGCGGAAGAAAGATAAATATAAATACTGTGCTGTTTAATATCATTTCATCCTACCTCATACTCTTTTCTATACTGGACATTATTTCATCCGCACTTTTGTGGGCAATGAAAATAAAGAATCCTGATTTAACTTCGTTTATACTGTTGTCGAGAATAAGAGCCTCTCCAGGTTTATAGCTTCTGAACATATCGGCTCTTTTCACAGCCCTTTTCCCTGCACTGGCCATAAGCTTTTCTCCGTCAGCTGGATTCTTAAGTTTTAAAATAAGGATTTCAGAAGCGTCCATTTGAGTTTTGGGTGAAAGATAAAAAATACCATCCGTATCCCTTTCATTTATTCCATAATTCTTCTTAAGTTCCTGACCATTTCCAGGTGAAAAATCACCCTGATTAACTGATGATTGAGCTGCAGCTGAAATAACTTCAAGACCTGGTACAGAAGTTCTTACAAGTCCTGAAAGAAAGAGGAAGGCAATAAAAAGAAAAGTAAATATGATTCCTGTAATCCAGCCTGTAAGTTTCATTCTGCTCTTCCTCCTGTCCTTTCTTCTTCCTTCATATCCATAACACTTCTTATCCTCTCAAGGTATAATTCATAAAAATCTTTCCCCAGATGGATTCCGTCGGGATCAAAAAATTCCTGATGTGCATTGATAATGTCATTGACATTGATATAAATGAAGCCATTCTCAACTGCAAATTTTTCAAGTGCATTATTGAATGATGCTATTCTTTTTTCTTCATATCCTGGAAATTCAATCTGTGCTTCAGTAGAAACAGCAGTGACTGCAATAATATAAATCTGGGCTTCAGGAACTGTGCTTCTGACTTTATCAGTGAGGTTCCTGTAGAGGTATATAAATTCCTTTTCCACATCCAGCATATTGACATCGTTTATACCAAAGAGCATTACTATATTCTGAGGCTGAAGACCTTTAAGCTTTTCCATGTTTTCATCTTCAAGGGCAGAAGTTAAGTTTTCCCCGGGATAGGCAAGGACGCTCGATTCATTCAGGATGCCAAAATAATTGAGTGGCGTGGTAAGTGAATCCCCCATAAACACCGTATTTTCAAATCTTTCCCTGTTACTGATTTTTTCAGTGGGAGAAACTGCAGCAATTTCTTCTGAAGAATCAGAAATTACAGGTTCAGGCGGCTTCTTCTTTTCCTTTATCCTCTCTTCAGTCTCTCTTATGTCCTTTGAGGAATCCCGCAAAATAAGATTAATATCAGAATTTTCACCTGTAACAATCTCAGGCTGAATCCCCGACGACAGTGAGAAAAGAAATACTGATAGGACAACAGCTGTAACAGTCAGATAAACCAGTTTCGGAACAAATCTTCGCATTATTGATTTTCCTTGATATTCATATTCGGATTCTTATGATTCAGTATACATATGTTCTTTTCAAATTCCTTCATCAAACATAAAAGACAGAAGTCGGAAAACTGGTATGAACACATAAATAGTCATTAAACTCTCTAAACATATGATAAATCCAGGTATAATTATATTTGAGCCAACGGAAAAAATAATGACATTCTGATTACTTTTTCCTATATACATTATCCTGGTATGCCAAAACTTCATTACATAATCAGGTGATTAAATATCCTTCATTTATCGAATATCAATGAATACATGAAAGTCCGGTAAAGCATTAACAGTAATCACCATATGATTCAATACGGAAAAATCCTGAGAATTATTACGAATTACACTTGAGTCAAAAAAGAAAGAAGTGCTCACCCACGGGCACTTCATTGTTTCTTCGGAATTATATATTGATTTGTTTTCTGTAATGAGTTATTTTAGTGGATTATTTTTGGAGGATTCATTTTGGGATCTTTCTTTCCAGCAACTTCTTTTATGATATTCCTGCGATTTATAATGAAAAAAGATATGCAATAAGAGGATTCATGGCATTAATGATTCCATGACAGATTATGAGCGAAAGAGTGGTACAGTTTTTGATTTTTAGCCGCATGGCACAAAATATTATACCTATAAGAGCAGTTCTTAAAATCTTTTCAGGGGATCCCTGAAAAATGTGGAATAGTCCAAAAACTGCGGAAGATATAACTACTGCTGTAAGGACATTTCCCGAAATTGTCAGGATATTGGAATACATAAATCCCCTAAATATCACTTCCTCAAAAAATGCCACTGCAAAAATACTTATTACAAAATCAGCTGCATACTGCCAGAAATATAAATATTCCGGAGTCTGAATTCCTTTTGCTCTCCGATAAGAAAATGGGGGACAATAATGATACACGAAAGAATAAGTCCCGATAGAATTCCTGTATTTATCTGAAGAAGAATATCTTTATCTGAAAATCCATAGTATTCAAGTGGTTTACCTGTACGGTACATGAGAAGAAAAGGAATAAAAGATACAAAAATATATGGTGCAGGAGTCAGGAATATCCCTGTTACGGTCTGTTCCTCCAGTGTTATTTCCGGTTTTTCCGGTTTTTCCATTTCTTCACCATCCCTGATCAGTTTATTCATTTCAATAGTACCATACAGAAAAGCAAAGAGATTACTTTTAATGTTACTTTTTTATCATAAAATTCACATCTTTGTCAGAATCTGTCTTTCCAATATTATCAGTCAGCAGAATCAGAAATAACCATCATAATCTGGGTTTATAAGGCTTAAGAATCTTCCGGAGTTTTTTATCAACCATCTTTAAGAAAATCCAGATTCTAAAAAAGTCCATATTAAAATGGTTTCTCCCGTAGCTAATGAGAAAAACCATTT
>JBDHVQ010000179.1:0-4152 GCA_039809845.1 Clostridiaceae bacterium
AAAATTCCCGCAGCATTTCATTTTGTATATATACTATTTTTGTTAACCTTGAATTTAATTTACGATGTTACTTTATAGCTCTTGCAAGTTCTCTTCCAAGATTAACTGCTTCTTCTATCTTTGCATCATCCGGATTCCAGTTGCATCTTAATCCTTCTGAAATAACATCAAAACCTGCACCCTTTAATTCTTCGTTGAGGATTTTTACACCTTCACCTGACCAGCCGTAGCATCCGAATGATGCTGCCTTCTTGTTCCTGAATTTAAGTTCTTTTACGAAGTGAAGGAATCCTGAAACTGAAGAAAGTATTGAATTACCTACTGTAGGTGAACCAACTGCTATAAGTTTTGAATTCATTACTTCAACGCATATATCGTTCTTGTCATTTTTGGCAATACTTAATACCTTTACCCTGATGTTCTTGTCTTCAAGGTTTATGCCTTCCATGATCGCTTCGGCAATTTTCTTTGTTCCGTTCCACATTGTGTCGTAGATTACTGTTATCTGGTTTTCCTGGTAGTCCTTTGACCACTGGTCGTAAAGTCCTATTATCTGGGTTGGGTTATCCCTCCAGATACATCCGTGGGATGTACAGATATAATCTATTGGGAGATTAAGCTGTCCGATCTCTTCGAGCTTTTTGACAACGAAGCCGTTGAATGGGTTAAGTATGTTAGCATAATACTTCTTTGCTTCATACATAAGATCGCACTGGTCTGCAGTATCGTTGAAGAGTCTGTCAGTTGCATAGTGCTGTCCGAATGCATCATTAGAGAAGAGTATATTGTCTTCTGTCATGTATGTTGCCATTGAATCAGGCCAGTGGAGCATCTTCATTTCTACGAATACGAGTTTCTTTCCGTTTCCGATATCGAGTGTATCACCTGTCTTAACTACATTGAAGTTCCAGTCCTGGTGATACTGGCCCTTGATTGACTTTACAGCTGCTGCTGTACAGTATATAGGGCAGTCAGGAATTTCCTTCATAAGTTCAGGAAGGGCACCTGAATGGTCTACTTCACCGTGCTGTGCTATTATAAAGTCTATTTTCTTAAGATCCACTTCTTCTTTGAGGTTAGCGACAAATTCTTTTGCAAAGGGCATCCATACTGTGTCTATTAAAACAGTCTTTTCTTCCTTGATTAAGTATGAGTTGTATGATGATCCCTTGTCTGTTGAAAAGTCCTCCCCGTGGAATTTTTTAAGTTCCCAGTCGATTTTACCAACCCATGTTACATTGTTCTTGATCAGCTTGTTCATTTTTCCCCCTTAATATTTACGCATCCATACGTAATATATTCTCAAGTTATATTTTATTCCCGCTCTTCTATTTTATCAATTTAAGTTATCATTTTATCTTGTTTTCCGAAAATTATACTGATTCTTAACAAATTGGTTTTGTACAATGAAAATTTCCGTCCATTAAAATCCAGGTGCTTCAGGAAAAGTAAATTTTCCTGTAAAAAAGAAGCTGCGCAAATAACCTTGGGTCATTTTACACAGCAATTCTTTTTATCAGCTTTTATTTCTGATTGCACTGAAGTATTCCGTACTTGTCAGACTGTCAATTCCGTGGGTTCTGCAGAACTGATACAGCTTTTCTTTAATTTCGTGGAGGGACATTTTATTTCTCTTGTAGTCCAATATTCCATCCATCATTTCGTCCTTTTCTTCCGGTGATGCATGTTTCTTTACCATTTCCCATACCTGGAAAAGGGATTTCAATGCATTTTCCTTATCCACGGGTTGTCTTATAATGCCTTTTATAATTCCTTCGAATTCTTCGTAGGAACCTCTGGTATTCTTAAGGTATTCCCTGGATTCAATGAATCCTTCATGGGAATGTTCCATTACGGCATATTTATTTTTAGCCCAGAGTTCAATAATTCTTTCCTTTTCGCTCATTGATTAATCACCTGCTTTTAATGAATCACCAACTGGAGTAATAACGCTGATCCGGAATAAATTTATAACCCAATATCTTACACGTTCGGAATACCCTCTGTATACTATTATACACAAAATTAACATAAATTGTAAGAAAAGTCATAATCTTTCTTAAATTTACCGATTCAGTCAGTCTTCCCCGCATAAAAAAACCGGACTGTCATAGCCTATCCTACTTTCACCATGACTGTCCGGAAATAACTTTATTTTTATTCCTCGTTTATGTACATTTGTCCCTTTTTCAGTTTACTTCTATGAGCTGCACAGGTCATTTTTGATTAAGGTACTTCATAGATTCTTTAAAATTCTCAAAAATTTATTTGTTGTGATGTAATCACTAATTTTCAGGTGTTTCCTGTTCTTCCTGCTTATTGTCTGGTTTGACTTCAGATGGAGTCGGTTTTTCTATTTCCTTTTCTCCTTCTTTGACTTCAGGGTCCTTCTGATTTCTGATATCTGAGAAAAGATCTATCTCGTGGGATGGTTTTCCGAAGAATTCCATATAGAGATTATCTGCGTTTTCCTTCTGGATCTCATTGAATACTTCTACTTCCTTATGAAGAGCCGGTGACTTTTCATCTGATTTTTCTTCAATTTCATTTACTGCATCGGAATTTCTGTTGGCATCTGTAATTTCGCCTATTACTTCCTGCCATTTCTTGACTTCCTGATACATTTCCTTGGTGGCTTCATCCTTGTCCAGACCAAAGACTTCCATAACGTATCTCATCTTCTTTGCCTTGATTCTTAAGGCATGAATTATGACGAGGTTATTTGAATCGATGTTTTCATAATCATGCTGAATCCTGTCGTGCCATGAATTGAGGGTTTCTATGAGCATCTGTTTTAACGTCACGTATTTCAGTTCTTCAGGATGGATATTCTTTAAAATAATATTTTTAGCTTCATTCAGCATCATAGCTGCATTTGGCTTTTCGAGGTAGGAATAGAGTCTTTCCTGTTCCTTCTTCCTCTCATTTGTCATTATGGTGAAGAATTCATCTCCTGATACACCTGCTTTTTCAAATCTGTCGCTGTGGGTTTTCCATTCCTTCATGAGGACATCGAGTTCCCTTAAATATGCGCATTCCTGGGCAAGTTCCCTGAGATCATTCTGCATGAGGGTATAGCTCTTTTTGGGCAGAAGTGGTTTTAAGAAAGACACGAATGACCTGAATTGTCTTACTTTAACCCTTAATTTATGTACTGATTCGATTTCTTCAGGTTTTTCAAGGTAGTTTTCTCTCATTTTCAGAATGACTGCAATGATTTCTTCAACTTTTTCCTTGATGTCGTTGTAGAATGCTCCCTGACTTTTCAGGAATCTCTGGAACTGGGTAAGTGTAGAATATTTCCGGGCATTAACATGCCAGTTTACCCTTCCCTTGAAATCTTCATCGACTACAATTTCAATTTCCGTGGATGATCCCTTCGCCATGTCATCAATTCTGTCCGTAATTTTCTTTGTCCAGAGATCAAGATGTGGAGCATGCCCTGTTACTATCATGTAGTCGTAATCTTTTTTATATTTAAAATAATCTTCCTTCAAGCCTTCAATATCACCCGATGCTATATATTCCCTTACCTCTGCTTTGAGCCCTGGAATAAGGACCCTCAGTTCATCCGCAGTCTGAACTGTCCTTGTCATGGGAGAAGTTAAAAGCTTTATTTTCTTCCCCTCAAGATAGAGAGCAAGGTCGGGGAAATATTCCTTAAGCTGTTTTATACCCTTAGGGGTAAGCTTTCTGTAGTAGTCATTTTTTGAGGGGTCCTTGTCTTCGGCCCATCCGTGTCTTAAAAGCAATATTTTCATATTTATCATCTCCATCATTATTTTTATTGGCATTAATGCTGCAGTTTACCCCATAGCTTCTGCTTTGCATTATTAATATAAAGGATAACAGATTTGGGATGTCAATGAATAAATCCATACAATTGTTAAAATTTCTTCCACAGTGTTTCCATGATTTAATCTCTTTTTCATACTTATTTCATTGGTAATGGTTATAATCATACAAGCGGTAATTACACGTAACCTTTTCCGCTTTAAAATAAAAACAACGGAGAAATATAACATGAAAAGAAAACTACTTGCAGTTCTCACAGCAACACTACTGACAACCGGAATTTACGCAACTGCGGCATCTGCCCAGGGACCTGTTCCAGACTTCAGTAAAATTGAAGATAAATCCACAGTTCCTTCA
>JBDHVQ010000180.1:0-4151 GCA_039809845.1 Clostridiaceae bacterium
TCCACACCTTCGGATAAATCAATTATCTTTGCACCTTCTGCCTTTTCAGCCCATGGTTCCATTCCGAGGCCGTTGATGAAGAGAATCTTTGCTTCGGATAATTCCGCAAGGTCTTTTGGAGTGGGTTCAAAATCGTGTGGTTCAAGGCCGGGTTCAACTATCTGTGTAGTTTCAACCTTGTCGCCGCCTATTGTCTTTACGATTTCTGTAATCGGATTGAATGATGTCATGACTTTAAGTTTTTCGTTTGCCTGTGCATTTACTTCAGCCGGAGCTGAGAATACCGCAACAGCTGCAACGAGTAATGCTGCTATTGTTCTTTTCATAGTTATTCCTCCTGGGTTATTGCAAGTGATTTGCATTTATAATATTAATCTACTATTCCACACCGGTCAATGAAATACTTCTTAATAACCTGTTAAAAGATAATGAACTTTAAAATTCAGGAGAATACAGTGAACCGGAGAACCTTAAAAAAAGTTAGGCTGAACACTATGAAAAAAGAAATAGCCATTTGATATGGATATTTTTGAAAAGATAAACACCCTCAATTCCTTCAGGGAACTTCTTATCTTTATTGTTGGACTATTTTCCGTGAGTGATTATTATCCGGTGAGTGATTATTGTCCGGTGAGTGATTATTATCCGGGGAGGGGTATTCAGGAAATAATAGGCAACAGCAACAGTAATCATCGGAGAGTTACAGTTGATTGAGGAGTCAGCGGTTTAAGGTACATTGGTATACAAGTGGTATATAATAAGAAGTAATGCTGATTTTAAAAAGGATAAAAAATGATTTTTGACAAAGAGACAGTAAAAGGAATATTCCTGGAAAGACCTGACAGGTTCAGGGCATATATAGATTTAGACGGAGAGAGGATACTGGCACATGTTCCCAATACCGGGAGACTTATGGAAATACTTATCCCAGGTGTTCCGTGCCTCATAAGAACAGAAGATAATCCTGCGAGGAAAACAAAATACAGCCTGATAGGTGCATGGAAAGATGGGAAACTAATAAATTTTGACTCCCAGATGCCCAATAAAGTGGCTGAAGAAGCCCTCATAAACGGCAGGATTACAAAGCTTCAGAAATACAGGAAGGTCGAAAGGGAAAAGACATACGGTTCATCAAGATTTGACTTTAAACTTTCAGATGACGCTGAAAAGTGCTATTATCTTGAAGTCAAGGGTGTTACCCTTGAAAATGACGGAATTCTTTCTTTTCCTGATGCAAAGACGGAAAGGGGAACAAAGCATCTTAAAGAACTAATAAAGGCAAAATCTGAAGGCTTCGGTGCCGGTGTTCTTTTTGTAATCCAGATGGAAGATGCGAGGTTTTTTACCCCCAACAGCACAATGGATCCGGATTTCGGCAAGGCTCTCAAAAGAGCCTGGGAAAGTGGTGTTGATATTATGGCATATACATGTAAAACAGAAGAAGACAGTCTTACCATAAAAAATGAAATACCGGTGGTTCTCGATATTAAAACATACAGGGAATAAATGAGTGGTAGCATTAATATTTTTCAAAAGAAACACCTCATAAAAAGGAACACCGCATAAGGATATACAGATAAAAAAAAGAAGAGGCTTGAAAAACATGGAAAAAAGAAAAACTGAAGGCAGCGGGAAAAATTACGCAGACCTTAAAAACTGCGGACACTGCCCACAGCATATGACTGAGTGTAAAGGCAATGACATGAGCTGCCTTTGCAGGAAATGTCCGAGAAATTTAGGACAGTGTCTCACGGTGAGGTACTGCAGGGAAACTGAATCGGTTCTCGATAATATTTATCCCGGAGACAAGAGGGATGAGGAAATAAGGATACTTACAGAATCCTATTTTAAAACAATGGAGTAAAAATGAATCATATATTTGACAGGACAAGGATGCTCCTCGGTGATGAAGCTATGGAAAAACTTAAAAACTCAAGGGTTGCAGTATTAGGACTTGGAGGAGTGGGAGGATCCTGTGCTGAAACACTTATAAGAAGCGGGCTTGGGAAAATCACCATAGTTGATATGGATATTATTTCTGAATCCAATATCAACAGGCAGATAATAGCAACCACAAAGACTATAGGAAGAAAAAAGACAGAAGTCATGGAAGAAAGACTGAGGGACATTAACCCCGGAGCTGAAATCACAGTTCACGATACATTTATCCTCAATGAAAATATAGGGGAGATTATAACAGAAGATACTGATTATGTAATAGACTGCATAGATACTGTTACTGCAAAGCTCAATGTAGCGCAGTACTGCTATGAAAACGGGATACCACTTGTTTCGAGTATGGGCGCAGGCAATAAACTCGACCCATCAGAACTTACATTTACAGATATTTATAAAACTTCAGTATGTCCCCTTGCTAAGGTAATGAGAAGGGAACTTAGAATCCGGGCAGTTGAAAAGCTCGATGTCCTTTATTCCACAGAGCCTGCAATGGAACCCTACGAACTTGAAGATAAGGAAAATCCTACCCTTATAAGAAAGAGAAAAGCACCAGGATCAGTCGCCTTTGTTCCTCCTGCTGCAGGTATAATGCTGGCAGGATTTACCGTGAGAAAACTTACAGGTCTATAACAGACAAAACTGACATTTCCAGTATTATTATTTCAAATCCTACAAAGGACTATATTGATAGTTTTTATCACCCTGATTTTATTATCAGTTCTTGTAAAAAATTATAAAAATCCAGCTCTCTGAAGAAAGACTGGATTTTTTCATTTTACTTAATTATCTGGACCTGAACTGATTTGTCTCTTCACTATAAATAAATCCTTTGGATTTCATATATTCCGTAAGCTCTTCAATATCGATATTGTGCTCGAGGGAAAGGTCTTTAAGATCTTCACTGAAATCCCTGAGCTTTGTATTGAGGATACTTAAGAGAATTACAGGATCCATTTTTCTGTAGTTTTTAATGTCCATACTAATCCTCCAGTCCGTTAATATATCTGTAGAGTGCAGGTGCATAGTCGAGGGATGTTATAAGACTTATCACTTCAGATTCTGCGGATTTATTTCTTTTTCCTGTCTTTACTGCTCTTATCATGAGATTTTTTGGAGTTTCAAGGGGTGAAATATATTCATTCATGGTGACTTCGTATCCTTCTGATTCCAGAATCAGACCTCTTATGCCGTCTGTCAGTATATCGGACATCCTTCTTTTTAATATTCCGTGTTTTAAAATACCTGAGAAGGGTTTATAGGAATATTTTGAATTCATTTCAGCATGGCAGCATGGAACTGCAACTATAATGCCGGCATCGTTTCTTATACCGAAACTTAATGCCATGTCGGTTGCATTGTCACAGGCATGGAGACTCATGACAAGGGAAGGTCTTTCTTTTAATTTAAGGGTTTTGATATCTCCCACAATAAAATCCATGTTCCTGTAGCCTAAGTTTTCTGCTGTTTTTCTCGATGCTTCTATGACACCCGGGGATATGTCTATTCCTGTAATATGACACTTTAACTTCATGACTTCTGTAACGTAGTAGTTGAGCACAAATGACAGATAGGACTTTCCGCATCCGCAGTCGACAATGTGGATTTTTTTGTCCTTAAGTTTTTGTATATCTTTTTCGAGTATCTCTACATAATGGTCTATCTGGTTGTATTTTCTTATTTTGTCGTTTTTAACTTTACCGTCCGCAGTCAATATACCAAGTTCTTTTAAGAGGGGAGCTGCATGTCTGTGGTTTATGAGGTATTTACGTGTGAGAAGAGTCGAAGTTTCAGCTCCATGTGATGTATTTTCTTCTTCTGAATCTTCCTTTGAATCCCTGTTTTTTACTTTTACATCCCTATCATCTGCAGTGAGTTCAATGACTGTTCCTCTTTCAGTCACAGTAAGTACCAGTGAATCATAATCCTTTGAAGATTCAGCAATTTCATCTGCAAATTCACTGAAGCCAAGATCCTTAGTGACACCGCTGAAATTATAGGAGATACCCTTATCCGATGGTTTTCCGCGTCCCCTGAATTTCTTGAGTCCTGAAGTGTATATTGCATCTGCTGATATTAAAATATCGCGGTTATCTTCCATTCTCGAAGTAATTCCCATGAGGAAGAATTTTATTTTACTGACTGTATTCTTGTTCATTTAATCTTTATCCTTTTCCTGTCCCTTTTATTTTATT
>JBDHVQ010000181.1:0-4134 GCA_039809845.1 Clostridiaceae bacterium
TTATCTGATTTTACTTTTGAAAGTAGTCTTCCGTTGGATTCTTTCGAAAGAAAGGGTGCAAGGCTTAGAAAATCCATGGTTGTCATATATTCACCAGGACTGAACAAAGCCTCTGCAGCCTCAAGAAGTCTTTCCTCTGAAAGAAATGGTGCTGCAGCCGGCAGTAAATGTCTTTCAAGATCCCTGTCACGGGGTTCATGTTTCATTACAATATCCTGTACTTTTTCATCTCCGAGGAAAGGAAAAAGTGATGCCGCGAAGTGAAGATCCGGCTTGGCTCCCATACTGACAGCCTTTTCAAAAATCTTCCCAAGTTTTTATTTATCTAAAAACGGAGCCATGGAAACGAGGACTTCAAATGGGACTGGTTTACCGGATTCATCCATCCTTTCATTTACTGAAGCAAAAAGATCTTCTTCTGAAATAAACGGCAGCAATGAAAAGTGTGAATAAAAATCACCGTCTTCGTCAGAACTTTCCTCTTCATCATCCTCCTCAGAAGTTTCACCGGCACTGCCCATGTCGCTTTCCCGTATACTCCTGTCTTCGGATTCCGGGGAATCGAAAGGATTGTCTTTTCTATCATACATTTCAGCATCTTCACGCACACTGTCCAGCAGTTCATCGGATGTAACTTCAAGAATCCCTGCAAGTTCCTTAAGATTCATAATGTCAGGCATCGTCATACCTCTTTCCCAGCTGGAAACTGCCTGAAAACTTATGCCCAGTTTTTCAGCAAGTTCATTCTGGGTAAGGTTCCTCTTCCTTCTTAATTCTGAAATTCTTATTCCCATCTTTTCTGCTTCAGAAAGCATTCCCACTGATTCTACTTCTGTATCCTTCTTTTTCCCAAACAACATTTAATCATCTCCTAAAATATTTGACTCCATTTTATACTCAGACCATTCCACTCTGCCATAAAGCTTTCTTTGAAATCATAGATTTTTTTAGAATTTCCGACTCAAGCATCACTTGATATCCATAAAACAGCAATATCCTTTACCTGAAATATTAATCAGTGGACTGCCTCGAGACAAAAATAAATAACAGAATCGGTGCGGAATACCTTAAAAGAATTGGGAGGACAGTTATCTTATCATATGAGAGTAAAACAAAAACGTTAACCACTCCAAAGATTTTGATAGTTACAGATGGGAGTTTCATATATACACTTCATAGTACATTTCATATTCAGGTTTCCAGAAGGGGATTTTAAATAAATTGAGCAATATCTGAGCAACGTAAAAAGGAAAAAGCCCGGGGATCAGCTCCCCGGGCGGTTCTAAAAATACGATATATTATTCTACTGTGATAGCTGAAACAGGACATGCTTCTGCAGCTTCTTTTGCAGCAGCTTCGTTTCCAGCAACGTTACCAGTGTAACCTGCCTTTCCGTCATCTTCCATTTCGAAAACTTCAGGTGCCATGCTCGCACAGAGTCCACAGCCTACACATGCATCTTTGTCTACTTTAACTTCCATAATTTAATACCCCCGTATTATTTATTGTTCAGGACATCCTAATTATAATTATATCTGTACCAAAAAGTAAAGTGAATGTGTTGTAAAATTAAATTTTATAAAATTGATAACGTTATCCATACTCCGTTAATGTATTACTCAAGATATATACTTCCGGTTATTGAAGATATCCTTAACGTGAATGGTCCCTTCATAAATTCACCTTTCAGTGGTGAAAATCTTGCTTCATCCCTGAACTTTATACTGCCGTTCTGGGTATAAACTTCGTATTTATATCCCTTTGAGGATGAAAATTCCACTTCCCCTGAATCAGTGAATATATTTATTCCTGAAGTCATTTCACTGCTTCTTATGTGCACATAACCTGAGCCGGATCTAATATTGCCTTCTGCATGGGTCGTCAGTATATCAAGGGTTCCCGTAGTGCTGGAAATATCTGCTTTCAAGCCGATTGTAAATACATAGATATTGCCTGAATCTGTCTTTAAACTTATGGTATTTTCCCTTCCTCCGTCGTAGTTAATATCACCGGAAACTGTCTTTACCGACACTCTGTTTTTAGAACTGCTGTCAAATTTGACTTCTCCGGAATCCGTTGTGATTTCAATACTTCCCGTATAACTTTCAGGAATGGTTATATTGGCTGAAAGTCCAGTGGATGTGGGGTTTGATACCCTCTGCGAAGCAATGTCAGCCTTTAAGGTGTCCCCTTCCCTCGTGAGATTTAGAAGGTTATCGCTGATTTCATTTTTTATGGTTCCCGTCATATTGATTTCCATATTTGGTACTTGAGATCTTACAATATTTACAGAAGTAAAAGTGGAAGAAAAGGCGATGTTATTTATTCCTTCGATCTTCTGACTGAAGTGTTCGTCTACCCGGTTGTACTCAGTAAGTCCCGGTCCGATGTCAGCCTTTCTTATATTGGTGTCCGCATCCTTGAAAAGATCAGCAAGACTTACTCCTGAATTTTTTGCTGATATAAATCCCATGGAGAAAAAAATGATACAGATTATCAGTGAGACTATAACAAAGCATCTGGGTCTGTTCATATTTCATTCTCCCCCGTTGTCATGGAATTTATCATACCCCTTAAAAATCCAAAGATTGCCTTCCAGAGGATAATAAGTCCCATGAAAGCCACGACAGTCAGAGCTGAACACCCGATACCGAAAAAAAGAGCTGATCTTTGTGGTATACCTTCCATAAGGTAACCCACTGAATTTTCAGGAGAAGATAAAAAAGGACCTGAAATCAGGAATACAGAAGCAAGAAGAAGTGAGAATACCGCAGCTCCTGTGGCAACCACAATTACACCCATACCGATGGTGACAGGCAGTCCCACGGAGAGAAGCACCATGAGTCCGGTCAGTTTCTGTCTTAATGTCCTTCCCATAATTCTTCCTCCTTAACTTAATAATATTTCAACTTACAGAATAATCTCCCATGATTAACCGGTCATTAAATGACTGAGGATAAAATTCATACCTTAAAAATTCCCGTTAATTCCCTTAAAATCCATTCCCCCGAGATTCTGTTTTTGTATTTTAAATAATAAAGAACCCTATATAATTAAGAGCCTATTATAAAAGAGAATCTATTTTAAAAAGAACAGAAAATAAAAAACACATGGGATTTAATTTGGTTTTACCCCTTTTTCTTCCATGATTTATATTTTGTTGATCCTGGAAATTATTAATGCTTTTTAAAGGATCAGCACCCAAAAAATAAATTGGTTGCTGTAGTATATAATATACTAAAAACCGGAGGGACAATATGCGCATTGACCTGCATTTTCATTCGGATGCATCTGACGGAACAAGAAGTCCGGAAACTCTTAAAGACATTATAGTATCAAGGAATGTAAAAATAGTATCCCTCACTGACCACGACAGTATCAAAAACACCGAAAAACTTAAAAATCTGCTTCAAGGTACTGATACTTTTCTGATTCCCGGCATTGAACTGTCCACACAATTCCACAAACACAATATCCATATCCTCGGATACTTCAGGGATGAAAGTTATAAATCCCCTGAATTTACAGAAGTCCTTGAATCTTTCCGAATAAGGAGAATCCAAAGGGCCGAGGAAATGGTTTTAAGACTTAAGAAATACTTCGGTCTTGAAATAGACCTTGAAAAACTGGATTTAAGACCGGGAGTATCCCTGGGACGTCCCCACATGGCACAGCTTATAAAGGAAAAATATGGATTTCCCATAAATGAGATTTTTAAAAAATACCTGGGGAACAATTCCCCGGCATATATACCATCATCGAATATGACCACTGAAGAAGGAATTGATTTTCTCATTTCAAGCGGAGCCGTACCGGTCCTTGCACATCCGGGTGAATATACAGAATCCATATCTGACCTTCTGACTCTAAATTTTATGGGAATAGAATGCTATTATCCCAGACACAGTGAAAAGCTGACCCGTGAACTTACCGGAGAAGCAGTCAAAAGAAATCTTTTCATAACCTGCGGTACCGATGACCACGGAATACCCGGAGACCATAAACATGGGATATTGGGTTCCCAGAAATATGACCCCAAACTGGTTGCACCATTTCTTGAATACATGGGAGCAGGATATTTATTGGAAGAGGAATAACTGTACTCTGTTCCTTATGACAGACCTTTTGCTATAT
>JBDHVQ010000182.1:0-4122 GCA_039809845.1 Clostridiaceae bacterium
TTCTTACCCTTGTTATCCGCTGTCATCTTTGTATTTCTGATTTCTGAATATATCGCATCCTTTGAAATACCAGTCTCATCGGACAGGGATGTTATGTATACATCCTTTTCAACATCATCCATGGATTCAAGAATAGGTTTTACTTTTTCAAAGTATTTTACCTTATCGTCATCCTTTCTTATATCCAGTCCTTCCCTTGCACTTTTTATCCTGTGGTCGTTGAGGGGAAGTGCCTTGTCAAGGAGGGAGAGAAATTTATCTCTTCCATGGGTTCTGATATATTCATCGGGATCCTTACCATCGGGGAAAGTCAGGATTTTAACTTCAAGTCCCTCTGCAGTAAGGACGTCCATTCCCCTTTCTGCAGCCATGACCCCTGCTTCATCAGCATCAAATGAAACTATGACTTTATTCACATATCTTTTTATAAGCCTTGCCTGCATGGGTGTAATGGCAGTTCCAAGGGATGCGACGGCTGTATTTATACCCGCCTGGTGCATGGCTATACAGTCCATGTACCCTTCGCATATCACAATGTAATCTTCTTTCTTTTCGCGGTTTTTAAGGAAGAGATTTAGTCCGTAAAGATTTGTGCCTTTTTTAAAGAGCAGGGTTTCAGGGGAATTGAGATATTTTGGTTTGGAGTCATCAAATACCCTTGCCCCGAAACCTGTGACCCTGCCCCTGTGGTCAAACACGGGGAACATCAGTCTGTTTCTGAATCTGTCGTAAATTCTTCCCTTATCGCTGACCCCGAAAAGCCCTGAATCTTTAAAGTCCTTTTCTTTATAGCCCTTTGATAAGAGATATTTTTTCAGTGAATCCCATGAATCGGGTGAGAACCCTAAACCGAATTTTACAGCTGTTTCCGGGAGTATTTCACGTTTTTTAAAATAATCCCAGGCCTTTGGGTTTGATTTTAAGTTTTCGTAGAAAAACCTCGCCGCATCCTTATTCATGTTTTCAAGATTTTCTTTTTTATCGTAAAGTTCCCTATCCTTCGGGTCTTCCCGGGGAATATCAATCCCTGCCCTCTCTGCAAGATGTCTTACGGCCTCGACAAAATTCATCTTTTCAGTGGCCATGACAAAGGAAATTACATTGCCACCTTCTCCGCATCCGAAGCATTTATATATTCCCCTTTCCCTGTTTACTGAAAAGGAAGGGGTTTTCTCACCGTGGAAGGGACAAAGACCCATGTAGTTCCTTCCGCTCTTTTTAAGGGCTACCCTCTGGGATATGACATCCACTATGTCATTTTCATTTTTTACCCTCTCTATTATTTCTTCCGGTATTCTCATTTTCTTATACTTCTCCGTCAGGGAATGAATATCTCCCTGAAAAGTCTTAAGGCATATCCGTCGGTCATGCCTGCTATAAAATCTGCAGAAGCCCTGCCTGGGCCTTCCTCATCAAAAATCCTCCTGTAAAGGGGAGGCATTTCATCCCTGTTTTTAATAAAATGACTGAAAAGGGATTCCACCACAAACTGAGCCTTTTCCCTCTGTTTTTCCTGGGACTCTGAAAAGTAGACATTTTTAAACATGAAAGCCCGAAGTTCCATGAGGGCTTTTCCCTTTTCAGGAGAAAGTGCCACAAGGTAGTTATCTTCATTCAGATTGGAAGCTGTAGTGTCTACAAGATCCCTCACCAGAGTATCTATTCTTTTTGAATGTGTGTCGCCGAGTATTTTAAAAAACCTGTCAGGGATATCTGTCTCTTTAAGGTCACCTGACCTTATTGCATCATCGATGTCGTGGTTTACATAGGCTATCTTATCGGCATATTTTGCCACATCAGCTTCAAGGGTTACAGGGAGTGCAGGGTCGGGCATTTCTCTTTTTCCTGTATCTGAAATACTTATTCCTGAATGATTCTTAATTCCCCAGAGAACTTCTTTTGTTAAATTAAGTCCTTTTCCGTCCTTTTCAAGAAATTCAACCACCCTTAGGCTTTGTTCATTGTGGCGGAAACCGCCAGGCAGGAGTTTGTTTAAAACTTCCTCACCGTTATGGGCAAAGGCAACATGACCAAGATCATGTCCTAAGGTAATTGCTTCCACAAGGTCTTCGTTGAGCCCGATTCCCCTGCAGACAGTCCTTGCAACCTGCGATACCTCAAGAGTATGGGTGAGCCTCGTCCTCACATGGTCTTCCGAGGATCTTATATATACCTGTGTTTTGTGCTTAAGACGTCTGAATGATTTGGAATGGAGTATCCTGTCCCTGTCCTTCATAAAGTCGGTCCTGAAATCTTCTCTTTCCTCAGGAACCACTCTTCCGATAGACTCGGATGATTTTCTGGCACCATCACATAAGATGAATTCTTCTGCTTTTTCAGTCTTTTCTCTGATATTCAAGAAACCACCCCCATATATACCGTATTACCCATAAAGCTCCTGATACCTTTAATTTGCCAGCGATATTTTAAATTTATTAACAATTTCAGAAATACCTTCCTTAAGCATATTTCCTTCCCACAGAGTTATTATCGCTTTATGGATACCGCTTAATCAGGAGTTTTTTAAACTTCCAAAATTCTTTATGACTATTTCCTTTCCGCCATGGCCGTCGGGTCGGATTTCAAGAAGGCTTGTGTCCCCCAGTATTTCAGAAGGAAAAGCAATGGTAATTCCTGTGTCTGTGACTATTTTCTGCACAGAGGACTGTCTTTTCATTGATTTTAAGTTTACCTTCTCACTGCCTGAAAGGTTATTTTCTGTAAGCTTTTCCATGGCTTTATCAAGTATTTCTTCTTTTCCTTCAAATATACCCTGAAAAAGAGTTTCTATATTGTATTCCCTGATGGAGTCAGCAGAAATTTCTTTTTCATCCTGAGATACATCTGAAGCATCATCCGAAACTTCAGCTGGTCCTGCCTCTTCAGTATATTCATCCTTATCATTATCTCTTTCTTCCCTGTCCCCAGGATTTTCGTACATATTCCTTACCATCATCTTGGTTTTATTGATAAGTTCCACGGAATCGAGCATATTTTCAGATGCGACTTCTTCAGTTATTTCCCTTACCTTCTCTATTATTTCCTTACCTGATGGTGCATCTTCACATTTCAGTATGAGTTCCGGGAGTATGAAAACTTCCCTTCCGTTCACCACGTTTATTTTTTCTGTAAAATAAACATCTTCAGTATCGGTTTCAAAAAGTACATAGCTTTCCGGGCGTTTTGATATCGCGGGAAGTATATCGTATTTAAGAGATATTGAATTGAAGGTTTCAGAATTCCTGTTCAGTCTCATATGACAGAAACCCGGTTTTAATCTCACAAAAAGATGAGCTTCAAAATTCCTTCCTTCCGAACTGTATTCTATTGAAATCAGGTCCATTATGCCCGGTTTTTCACTTTGGATAAGATAATCATAGTAAAGTGAAGCAAGTTCTCCCGAAGCTCTGACAAACCTCTCTTCAGAAGATGATTCTTCCATTATCTTTTTTAGTGGTGAATCTTCGCCGGTTTTAGATTTTCTGCCGGAAACATTATCTGAAATTTTACCTGTGAGACTCTTAAGGTACCTTTTGATTTCAGGAACCGACACGTCAATTTCATTTTCTGAAATCATTAGGTTTCCGTTTTCTGCATCCAGTATATGTAAAAAAGCTCTTTTGATATCTGTCATAACAACCTGCCTCTATTTAAAATTTACTCTTAAGTTTACCACAGATCGGTGTATGAATGTCTCTTCAGAAATTTTAAAAAAACCTCAAAACTTCATCCATAAGATTCAAAAAGCCTGCAGAAAAATCTGCAGACTTTTTGAATTTATTTCTTTCACTGACTTTTTATTTGCTTTTTATCCCTATGGATTACTTAGGTTCTCTTTCCATCCGGTTGATTCCGAATCCTACAAGAGGAACGAAGGAACCGTCGCCGAATGGGAATATGAGGTCATCCTGGAATAAAACAGCATTGTTGTTTAAAAATAAAGGAATGGAAGGAACTTCGTCGAACATGATCTTTTCCATTCCGATAAGGTTCTGTATCTTCTTTTCAGGATCGAGTCTGTCTTCACCTAAAACTGAAGCATCCTGAAGTCTGTCAAATTCTGCGTTTTCCATTCTTGCAAATTTGCCGGGGAAGTTTGTAGTCCATGCTGCAAGTGATAAC
>JBDHVQ010000183.1:0-4118 GCA_039809845.1 Clostridiaceae bacterium
AGCATATAAAGAGTGTTGAGTTCTCTTTTTATTGGTTCTTCTATAAGTGCGATGAGATTTTTGGTCGTGTGGCCGAACCATTTTTCAAACATCAGTTCATCTATTTCTTGATCTGTAAGTTGAGGTATTTTATCCTGAACTTCATTCTGAAGTTTAATCTCAGCATCTTTTATTTCTCTTGCAAGTGCATTTTTCCTTGATATTGCTGAATCTGCTTTTTTTAGAATTGAATATTCCGGTGTTCCTTTTACTGCATTTTTCAATTCTTCTTTAAGAAGTTTCGTATCAAATGAGTCTAATGGTTCATCATTTTCATCTTTTTTTACTGCTTCAAGCAATGCGAGATTCTCATCTGTTTCTTCAGATTTTGCCGTTTCAATCATTTCAGAAATCTCAGATTCTTTTTCCGAAAGTTCTTCTGTTTTTGAAACTATTGATTGCTGTTCTGCTTTAAAGAAGTGATCTGCTATAAGTTCGTTTGGTATAAGACTTCCGATCCAGCCTTCCTGTTCCTCTCTTTTTTTATTGCCGGTTCCCTTGATAACAAAATAAGGGATTCTTTTCCTGCCTTCTTCATAGAAACCTTCTGCGGCTATAAGTTCAGTATCTTTTGAAAGCATATTGGTCCATAATTCGGCTACAATCTGATAAGCATCATACTTATCGATAAATCTGTATTCCGAAAGCATCTCTTTGATGTCTTCGAGCATTTCTTTCATTAGTAAATGAGGGTTTGTTTCTTTATTCAAGTTTCTTAATTCATTCCAGTAATGTTTTATATAATTCTCAGTCTCATTAAGAAGCTTCGATTTTGCTTCTGTAACTACATGGTCATTTACAATTTTTTCGAGCAGATCTTCTTTTGGTATTGAAAGTGAGTAGTATCCTTCTCTTATTTCATTAAGATCTTCGTTTAATATTTCCCCCGCAGCGGAATTGAGTGCTTCCAGATTTTTTATATCTTTCTCAGGTATTCCTCCATAGAGATGACCATCGACGTCATGTGGAATTTCTTCATCCATTGAATTTACATACCTTGGGATATTAAGGTTATATTCATTTTCAATTATCTCTTCTCTCGAAGCCAGATGACTGAATCCTTCCGTCTCGCTTCTTGAAACGTAGGCATCTTCTATCCTTGCAATATCCTTTTCCTGGAGTGCATTCTGCTTACCCGATTTAATAAAATTCCTTGAAGAATCGATAATAAGAACAGGTTCACCGATTTCCCTGTTCTTTTTCAGGATAATTACACAAACCGGAATTCCAGTGTTTGTAAAAAGATTTGGGGGTAAACCAATAATGGTATCAATATAGTTTTTCTCGAGAAGTCTCTTTCTGATAAGACCTTCAGAGGCACCTCTGAAAAGAACACCATGGGGCAGTACTATTGCCATAGTTCCTTCCTGTCCAAGATGAAAAAGTCCGTGCAGAAGAAATGCGTAATCTCCTTTGGAATCGGGTGGAAGTACCCCGGCGACTTCAAATCTTGGATCATTGACCTTAAGCTTTGCTTTATTCCAGTTCTTCCAAGAATAAGGAGGATTCATGACCACAGCATCAAACTGAACACCTTCTCCCGGTCTGTCCGGATCTTCCGGCCAGTCAAAAGAGAGAGTATCCGCATTTCTGATTTCCATTTTCTCAGGTCTTACACCATGGAGAAGAAGATTCATCCTAGTAAGGTTGTATGTTGCCGTATTTTTTTCCTGACCATAATAATCAAGGTTTCTGCTATCATCTTCATTAAGATTCCGTTTAAGTGTAAGAAGAAGCGATCCCGATCCCACCGTTGGGTCATAAACTGACCTGATATTCTTATTTTTGGAAACTATTCTTGCCATTACTTCACTTACCTGTCTAGGGGTATAGAATTCACCGGCCTTTTTACCGGATTCCATAGCAAACATTCCTATCAGATATTCGTATGCATCACCCAGAATATCTCCCTTCTGGAGTGACACCATATCAAGGTCAGCAAAAAGAAGGATGAGGCCTTTAATATTCTCACTCCTGTCCTTGAGGCTGCTTCCGAGTGCCGAGTCAGAAAGATCTATTGATGAAGTTGCAAAGAGGCCTTTGAAGTCACTGTTGTTATTTTTTCCTGATATGGTCCTTTCAAAGTTATTGAGACTGTCAGAAACAAGTTCCAGGGAGAAATCGCCGGAATTGATTGCTTTCAGCCAATTCTGGTAGAGAAATTCCGGTTTTACATAATAACCGAGCAGCTTAAGTAAATGATCTTTAAGACCCTCCTCATCAGCTCTCCATTCTTCCTCAAAAGAATTCATTATCTCTTCTTCAGATAAATTTCTGATTCCTGCAGAAACTGCAAATGTATTTAATGTCTTATCACTTAAGAACTTATAGAACATAAGTCCGAGCATATAGTCCTTATATCTGCTGGCATCCATTGAGCCCCTGAGCTCATTTGCGGCAGCCCAAAGCCTTTGTTTGATTTCATCTGAAGTTACCATAATTTATATTTCTCCTGAAATTATTATCTATCTCAACTTTCCCGGCTTAAAAAACCGCCTGAAGCTTTGTAAACAGCGGGTTAAGCCATATTTATACTCTGTTATTGACAACAAAACAGCACCGATTCCAAGTAAAATTAGAAGTGACAAAACAACTAAAACAAGGAAGGTGCCTGACTTTATGATAAAACATAATGCATATAATGGAAAGAGATATTTTTCAAGGGGTTGTTAACCTTCAGTTTATATGAAAGGGAAAAAGGAAAATATATTCAGAATAACTGAGAGCCCCCCTTCTTTATTATGCTTAATTTATAGGCATATTGTCTGAAGGAGGTCTTTTGGTATATTCTTATAATATTAATTCAAAAAAGGAGAAAGACGAGAATACAAACGGGCTGCAACCCTCTTCTCACCTTCCAAAACACAAACTGATGATACCCTTAATTCATGATAAAATCGGGATCAGGAGAAGTTTAAGGTTCTTCGGAAAATACAGTAGATTTTTTTCTCCCTCTTCCGGAAAAATAAGTTTCAGTATCAGAGGGGTTCAGTGCAGGTCCCGCATCCATACCCATTCCCTCATTCTTTAATTTATGATTTCCTGGACCTTATTTCCAGTCAATTCTCAGCCCGCATGATTTCATGTGGGTTTAAATTTCTGGTTTCTCCTAATAAGGATAACCCCTATAACAGCGGTCTTCACAAACTGGATAAACTTTATCCAGCTAGAAAAACTCGTTGAATTCACCAACTGTGGCGATATCATGGGTTCCATCACGGTAACAACCAAAAATGGAATCCCCGTAAAAATAGTGTTTATCAAACACAGAACCAACAGTAGAAAGGTTCCATTGTCTCCTCAGCACCGATTTAAGGCTTGAAAACCAGGAAATTATACGGATTTACGGCAACAGATGGAGCATCGAAACATTCTTTTAGGATATAAAGTACCACTTTAAGTTTGCGGATGAAATGCATTCAAGGAACTATGACGCACTGATAGATCACACCTCCATAGTATTTTCAAGGTATATGCTTATTACCTGGAGGTAGAGAAACTTTGTTAATGACAGGACTATCGGTGAAATGTTCTACTATTTCTGTGATGAAATCAGTGATATCAGTTACTCAGAGGCTATTTCCTCTCTGTTTGAGATATTACAGACAGCAACAAACAGTACCATAGTGAACTTCATCGAGTATCTTAAAAGTCAAATACAGTTATGGTTTGAACACAACCCTGTTATATAAATGCTTTGATTCCTAATTTAATGTGGGGAAGTGAAGTTATATGTTATTTTATTTTTTTCTTAATAGTTCATTATTGTTATTAGACAATTAGAAAGTCACTGAATTGGAAGTGGTTTTCTGGATGGAAGTTTCAATTATTGCAAGCCATATTTTTAAAATCAGTGATGTTTTTTTGGTTCTGTGATAACTTCTAATATAATAATTTAAGCAGTATTCTGATCTGAAAAACAAAATTATTTTACATATGCTTTTAAATCCTGCTCTGAACTATTTTATTGATTTAATCTTCTAAGCTTTTTAGTTCTGTGGAGTTTATTCTCTCAAGTGATAATAATTGAGTTCCTGCAAGCTTTCTAAGTTCTGTCATTCTTTCTTTCTGTTCAATAC
>JBDHVQ010000184.1:0-4111 GCA_039809845.1 Clostridiaceae bacterium
CTTATTCTGTTATGTTATTGTTTTATGTGCTTATTCTTTTATGTATTCTGGTCATCCGTTAAGTATTCTGTTTCCTAGGCTAAGTATTCTGGTTATTTTCTGTCTGAACTTTGTGCCTTCTTAAAGGTGCCTTATCCGAAATAGTTGAACCCTTTGCCTACAATCTGGCTGGTGTTTGTAATCATAATGAATGCCTTGGGATCTGTTTTTCTGGTGAAGTCCCTTAAGAGAACTGCCTGGGGTCTTTTGACAACTGTAAGGATTACTGTCTTTTCATTGCCGGTAAAACCACCTCGCCCTTTAAATCTCGTAAGTCCCCTTCCGAGCTTTTTGGTTATGAAGTCATCTATTTCTTCTTCCCTGTCAGTAATAATGGTGAAGTACTTTACCATGTTGAAGCTTTCTATTATGTTATTAACCAGCATTGCCTTGGACAGAAGTCCGAGTACTGAAAATAGCCCCGCTTTAACATCTATGACAAAGAATATGGATATGGTGATTAAGATATCGCTCATGAAAAGGGCATTTCCAATATCCTGGTTGGTAAATTTCTTTACTATCATGGCGAGGATATCGGTTCCCCCTGTGGAAGCCCTGTTGTTGAACAGTATCGCTGAACCTATGGCAGGCAGTAATACCGCAAAGGAAAGTTCCAGGACTGGCTGGTCTGTAAGGGGATGGGTCATGGGTATGAATCTTTCAAAGAGAAATATTGAAAGTGACATGACTATGGATGAATATGTAGTCCTGAAACCGAAGGACCTTCCGAAGAATAAAAACCCAAGCACCAGAAACAGCATATTGAGTATTATGGTTACATTTCCCTTTGATATGTTCATGAGGTGCGGGATTACTATGGCAAGGCCTGCAACTCCGCCTGTGGAAAAGTTGTTGGGGAATTTGAAGAAATATATTCCGAATGCAACTATCAGTGTTCCGACTGTAAGTCGCCAGTAATCTTTCACCACGTCTTTTATTTTTTTACTGTATTCCATTCAATAATTCCTCCCCCGTCCTGTTTAAGGGAATAAGTCTCTGATTTTTACTTCCTCTGAATTTAAGTGCCATGCTCTTCTGGCTTTCAACAAATCTTCCATCGACGAGAATATCTGTAAAATTTAAGATATCTTCTATGACTTCAGCCCTGTCTTTAAACTCCCCGTCTGGTTTTCTTAGTTCCTCAAGTGTATATCCTGTATAGAGCATAGTGTTAAGCTGGGTTTCCTTTTTTATCTTCCTGAGAAGATCTCTTAAGGGATAAGGCTGGAGGAATGGTTCCCCTCCTGATACAGTCACGCCTGTAATAAGTTCCGCTTTTTTAATATCTTCAGTTATTTTATTTATTTCTTCCCTGTATCCGCCATTCAGGGTATGGGTATCCTTGTTGTGGCAGCCGGGGCAGTTATGAAGGCACCCCTGGGTAAATACCGTATATCTTATTCCGGGACCGTCGACCGTCGATTCTTCGTGGATACCTGCGAGCTGTATGGTACTGTCAATTATGTCTGACACGGTCATTTACCTCGCTCTTTTTGGCATCGTTGAACCTGTCGAGTGTTCCCACAAGATATCCTGTTATTCTCCTTATCCTGTGGAATGGCTCCTCTTCCGTCTCACGTCTTTTGCAGTTTGGACATTCGTCATCTATTACACCGGTATAGCCGCATACCGTGTCGTAATCCACGGGATGATTTACTGAACCGTATCCTATATTGTTGTCTTTCATTAGTTTCAGGACTGAATAAAATGCAGGAATATTGTCTTCTATCTTTCCGTCTGCTTCGACATAGGATATATGACCGCCGTTTGTAAGTTCATGGTACGGTCCTTCCTTTTTTATCTTTTGTGCCATCGTTATTTTATAACCCACGGGGATATGGAAAGAATTCGTATAGTAATCCTTATCTGTAACTCCCGGTATTACTCCGTATTTTTTTGCATCCATTTTTACAAATCTTCCCGAAAGGCCTTCGGCAGGAGTTGCTATGAGGGATATGTTGAGTTTTAATTCCTCAGATCTTCTGTCGCAGAAATTCCTCATGAAGGTTATTATTTCAAGACCGAGCTTCTGGGATTCATGATTTTCCCCGTGATGGCTTCCATTCAGTGCAGTAAGACATTCTGCAAGACCAATAAAGCCTATTGATAATGTTCCGTTTTTAAGTACTTCACCGACTTCATCGCTGTCTTTCAGATTTTCTGAACCAGTCCATATACCTTCCCCCATTAAGAAGGGATAATTGTATTTCTTTTTTCTCGACTGGATTTTGAACCTGTGGAGAAGCTGTTCCAGAACTTTTTCCATCATGGAAGTCAAGTTTTCATAAAAGATTTCTATGTTTTTATGGGCTTCTATTCCAAGTCTCGGGAGATTTACTGATGTAAAGCTGAGGTTCCCCCTGCCCTTTGTGGTTTTCTTTGTTTTATCGTACACATTTCCCATTACCCTTGTCCTGCATCCCATGTACGATACTTCAGTGTCTGGATTTCCTTCCACGTAATACTGGCTGTTGAATGTGGAATCGAGGAATGAAAAATTGGGGAAGAGTCTCTTTGAAGATACCTTCATTGCAAGTTTCAAAAGATCGAAGTTTTTATCCCCGGGCTTGAAGTTGACCCCGTCTTTTACCTTGAATATCTGTACCGGAAATATGGGTGTTTCGCCGTTTCCAAGGCCGTCATATGTGGCTTTTAAAAGCTCTTCAGTCACCACTCTTCCGGCATCCGAAACTGAAGTTCCGTAATTTAATGACGAGAATGGAACCTGAGCCCCGCATCTTGAATTCATGGTGTTGAGGTTATGTATAAGTGCCTGCATGGCCTGGGATACTTCCCTGCGGAGCTTCTCTTCATTTATTATCTTAAGAGCCGCAATTTCACTCTTCAGATTTTTTTCACCCATAATATTGAGAAGATATGGTGATTTTTCAAGGAAGGAATAAATCTCTTCCCTTTCCCCGTAGACAATCCCTCTTCCGTATTCATCGAGTATTTCTTCTGCGGTCTTAATGCTTCCCTCTACGCTGTTTATTTCCCGTGATTCTTCTTCCTTAACTGAATTACTGGTCCTAAGACTTTCCTTGAGGATAATACGTCCTATTCCATCGGACATGAGTTTTCCGAATGAATGGTCCACACCGGTTTCCATTGCGTAGTCAAAATCAGGTATCGCCTGGCCTCCGTGCATTTCATTCTGGTTTGCCTGAAGGACGATACATGCCAGTGCCGCACATGAAGTTATACTTTTGGGCTGGCTTAAGGTCCCGTGTCCTGTGGAAAAACCTTCCCTGAAAAGCCTTTTTAAATCCATCTGACAGCAGGTTTCGGTCAGCATATAGAAGTCCTTGTCGTGGATATGTATATATCCTTCCCTGTGAAGTTCTGCTATATGAGGTGGCAGGACATACCTGTCCACATAATACCTTGCACCTTCAGAACCGTACTTCAACATGGTTCCCATGGCTGAATCCGCATTGATGTTTGCGTTTTCCCTCTTGGTGTCGCTCTCCTTTGAGTCCCTCACTGTAAGATCTTCATAAATCTCCATGAGTTCAGGTTCAGATTCCCTCATCTTTCTTCTGTGTTCCCTGTAGATGATGAATGATCTTGCAGCCTTGAAAAACCCCTTCCTGAATAAAGTTTCCTCAGCTGCATCCTGAATTTCTTCGACGGTATCTAATCTTCTTACTGCCGTTTCCTTTAAAACCTCAGTAAGTACCAGTTTTGATTCTTCTTCCTTTCCTTCACCTGAAGACTGAAGTGCCTTAAATAAGGCTTTTTCTATCTTCACCGCTGAAAATTTTTCCCTCTGTCCGTTTCTCTTTACTATATATTCCGGATATACAGCAAGAGCCTTTTCCTCAATTTTTTCCATTAAAAAAACTCCCTTCCAGGAGCCGTGTCAAAAAAGGGTATAGTCCCCCCTTATTTTTTGCACCGCTTCCATCATTCTCCGTGATATCGGGCTCATCATGGCAAGTCTTCTGGCTCAGCACATGTATTTTTCCGCCTTCCCGGTTTTACCAGTGGCATAAGTTCTAAAAAAATACATTTTACGTGCAATACAGCGGCGGGACCGCACAGGATTCTGACCTGTTTCCTTATTAAGCAA
>JBDHVQ010000185.1:0-4088 GCA_039809845.1 Clostridiaceae bacterium
TCTGGGTTTCCATGGATCTGTATGCTGATATAAGAAGAGGTTTATATCCCAGAGCCTTTGCCTTTTCCATCAT
This sequence comes from Clostridiaceae bacterium, assembly GCA_039809845.1. Classification (GTDB taxonomy): domain Bacteria; phylum Bacillota; class Clostridia; order Clostridiales; family Clostridiaceae; genus JG1575. The sequence goes on from JBDHVQ010000185.1 coordinate 74, forward strand.
GGTTCAAAATCTTCTGTAATTCTGCTGTCTAGTCTGTAGGAATCTATGGTATCGGTAAGTTCCACTGTAAAATCTGAAGGCAGTTCATTCCATGGATTTACAAGAACCGTATTCCAGTCCCTTATAACCTTCGTCCTGTGAAAGGGAACTTTTTTTCTTGCAATAAGATTATCCGAATCTGTTTCGTTTTCCATCAATATCTCCTTTTAAGTGTGCATAAAATTAAAAACGGTAAAGTATAAAACCTTTGAAATTTTCTTCTATATACTCTTCATTTTAAGCCTGTTGTATAAAGTTTGATATAGTTATATGAGTCTTATCGGCTATTCTCAACACTAGATCCGGAGATGCTGAAAAGGGGCATATTATTACTAACTCAGAGGCAGCTAATTATAACTCTTTAATGCATATCATCTGACAGATTTGTTTTAAAAAGACTTCATAAAATACAAATGTCCTTTTCTTAAGCCGCTCCTATCCCCATTTATCTAAAATATTCTTTATTTTTTCTGTACCAGATCTTTTCTTATCATGTCTTTTTTTCTCCGGATTATAATGGAATTCTTTTTTTGTTTTAATACTTGTTTTCCGTAATTACTGTAAAGGTAGCGAATATTCCATGATAAAATTCTCCCTATTGAATGTTCCATCAAGTAGTTCCCCTGCTATTCTTCGACTGACTACCCTCATTATATTGTCCTCAATATTATCTCGGGATAATAAATTCACACTTCCATACCATACAATTTCCTGGTATTACCGCATATCTTTCACATAATTCTTCAGTGAAACACACATTTATTCCATTTCCGCGAAGAATTTTATATAATCTGTTCCGGCTTTCTGCAGAACCAAATCTGCATTTTTCTGGATGAAGTGTAACAACTGTTACACGTACTCCTTTCTTCATCACATCAGATAGAATATCCTTTAAGTTATTGACCCTCTGAAGATTGAGGACCGGACTGGAAATTATAATATCGGAAGCTGCCTCCTCAAGATCCTTTTCGTAAACTACTCTGTATGTCTCAGAATCAAAAATTGCATTAACATCCTGTTTTTCATAAGTTCCCTCAGTATAGATCTCATAACCTATCTTCCGGTAAGCTTTAAGCCTTTTGCGTACATATTATCAAAAACTGAAATATTCGAATCTATATAATCATAGATAATTACTTCTTCTTTTCCTTCATAGTCTCTGTTGAGTCTTCCGGCATACTGTTCAACTACTCCTTTCCAGGCAACTGGAGTAGCCATAATCAAAGTGTCTGCCCTGGGAAAGTCAAAACCTTCTCCTATGAGCTGTCCTGTAGCGATAATTATCATGCTTTCGGAAGGATGAACTGAATCCATATCCCTTATTATCCCGCTTCGTTCTCTCGCGGGTTTATCTCCGGTAAGTAAAAACACATGATCAGCACCATCTTCAAGCATTTTATAAAGAGTACATCCATGCTCTGTAAATCTTGTAAGTACTATTGGTGTCCTTTTCTTTGAAATACACTCTTTAACATCCTCCACTATCTGAATATTCCGGATTTCATCATTTCTGATGATTTCGTAGGCTTCATTGATGTGAAGTTTATCCCTGCCGTGTGGGCTGACGGATTTTGTAAACCTCGGGATGACATAGTGGCTGATCCCCTGCTCGAGAGCCTTTTCCTTTGCAGTATAATTAAACTGGATAGGTCCGAGATACATTTCGTTTATTTTTTCCATACCGTCACTTCGGAAATGCGTTGCTGTTACACCGTAAACATATCTTGAAGGAACTTCCTTAAGGATACGGCTGACTGTTTCCGAAGCACTGTGATGGCATTTATCCATAATTACCAGACCGTAATCATTAATCCTCTTATGGAATTTACCCTTTTTATAAAGAGACCCCACCATAGCTATATCTATCATTCCGTTGGATGTATCTTTTGCTCCCTGAATTATTCCTATAACACTTTTCCTTTTTCTTATAAGACCTGTCGGGGTTTCATATTCCGGTATTTCTTCTCTGATATCAAAAAATTTTGTGAGAGAATTTTCCCACTGCTCTATCAGCGCTGATGACTCCAGAAGCATAAGGGTATTTACCTTAAGCTGGGATATTAAATTACTGTATACTACTGTCTTGCCAAAAGCTGTGGCTGCACTTAAAATATCATTTTCATGCTGAAGCATTGATTTTACTGCCCTTTTCTGAACTGCTCTAAGTTCTCCGTCAAAAGAAACATCTATTTCTCTTCCTGCATTCCTTTCATCTGTAATTTTGTATTTAATCCCAGCTTCTTCCAGTCTTTCAGTAAGAATTTCCTTTAAGCCTCTTGGAATACATTTATATCCGCCGTCATCTTCTCCAAGATAAATAATTCGTGAAGTTGTAAAGTTGGAAATACCGATTGCCTTGTTGCGGTAGAATATGGGATTGGAGAATGCGGCCATTTTTCTGATCTGATTCTGTATCCTGGGCTTAAGATTTCCCGAATGAATATATATACTGTTTGAAAATATAATCCTCACGTCTCCATCTACATCTTCTGGATTAAAGGGTTTATTTCTCTCCCAGGGCTTTTTGTCTCCCTTAACATCAATGTCAGTACTACCTTTTACTTTCTCAACGGCGGATATTCCCCATTTTGATAATATATTCAAGATATCTGAAGGAGACATTCTTCTTATAGATTCCAGTGTACCCCACTGGTCCTTAATTACATTCCATTTTTCATCTATAAATGCACTGTTGCCTTTTTTTAATGCCTGTCCCTGGAATGGAAGAGCTATGAGATTTCCCAATTCTCCATCGCTGATATTATCCTGGGCGGGAAGCATTCTGTCATAATAACTGAAAGATCTGATACTGACAGATTCTGCAGCTTTTTCAAGGAGAGAAAGCCCAAATGTTCTTGCAAGTGTGGCCGATACTGGTACAGAAAATAAAATCCATATATGTGCTCCCCTTCCGGACCGGGATCTTTCCACAAGCATTGGAATATCTTCTTCCCTTTTAGTATTCCTAATGGCCTCAACTTCTTTTATCCAGGAATTATCCTGATTGCCGTCTGAATTCCCGGTACCATCACTATTGTGATTATCAAAATCAAACACGATAAATCTGCATGTACCATCCGGAAAGAGGGGGTAAATTCCCACAACATCTGAACAGTCAGTTTTCTCTCCCCTAAGATGGCTCACAATCTGGTTTCCGGTAAGCTTAGTCCAGCTTCTGTTAATGCAATTCTTACACTTGATTTTTTCTCTTTTTAACTTTGGACATAAACCTTTTTTCCAGAAATTATCGCATTGAGGATAATATGCTTTTGCCTGATGCTTTGTTTACTGAAAGGTTACTGTATGCATCGGTTCTTCCCCAGAAATATGAATAAAACTTCTGTGCATCTTTGTAAGTTATATTCCGGGACAATAATATTTCAGACTGAAAAGATTTCGGTTTCCTAAATTCGCTATTGTTGATTCCCTGAGGTTCGGCAAAATCAATTCCTGCTTTCTCAAGAAGTGATTTAAGGCGGATATTTTCTGCCTCCAGAATTTTCATTTTATTCAATAATTCTTACATCTCTGACATAATTACCTCCTCACCATGCACCCAGTTATAATAAAAGAATCTGATAACCAAAGTTTACAGTTAAATCCATATTTATACAAAAAACACTTCTCAGTAGTCTCAATATTTTTATTACGGGTAAAGTTAAATTAATAATCCTTCAATCCACTAACTTTTTTCGGCAAAGAATCCATTCGGTAATGAACCTTTCGGTACAAGTTCTTTCCGGTAAAAATCCTTTTTTTGAATTAATATAACGCACATACTTTGGATCTTATTTTGTAAAATCAGGTTTTTAAATCACAAAATCAATGTGGTTTTAGAATTCAAGTCGAGAAAAGTACAGAATTAGTTACAGAAATATTACAACATTGCTATTTAATCACAGATAAAGTTGTTATATGTATAAAGTTCTCGATTATTTCTTTATCTTCAAAAGTTGTTTATAAAAAGCTGATAGAT
>JBDHVQ010000186.1:0-4075 GCA_039809845.1 Clostridiaceae bacterium
GTTTAATATGATAATGAAAAAAGACTCCACTGTGGAGTCTTTTTTCATTATCCCTTTACGAATTTAAGTTATCCCGCCTCCAGGCATTCAATATGGCCCTTGCTTCCTCAACAGTATAGCCCATATCCTTAAAATCAAAACCATCGGATTTAAGATCATTGAGAAGCCTTCCGATTCTTGGCATACCGAGGCCGTTTTCAGTTAAAAGATGAGGCTTTGAAAACACGGAAGCTGTTTCCCCCGATGCCCTTACTTCTCCCTGGGACATTACATACACATATTCGCAGTACTGAGGTATGAGGTCCATGTCGTGGGTTGAAAGTATTACTGTAAGATTCATTTTTTTCTTAAGATCTGAAAGAAGGTTCATTATTTCTTCGACTCCTTCCGGGTCAAGGCCTGCTGTAGGTTCATCGAGAATCATTATTTCAGGCTCCATGGCTATTATTCCTGCGATTGCTGCCTTTTTCTTCTGCCCGAAACTTAAACTGTGGGTGGATCTCGACTTAAGATCCTCAATTCCTGTACTTTCTATAGCCCGGTCTACCTTTTCCCTGGCTTCAGTCCCTGTAAACCCAAGATTTAAAACACCGAAGGATATATCTTCTTCTACACTTGCAGAAAACAGCTGATTGTCGGGATTCTGAAAAACAATCCCCACATTTTTTCTGAGCTTCATTATTTCATCCCGGGAATATCCGATGGCTTTGTCTTTATAGAAGACATTACCCTCAGAAGGTTTGTTTATACCGTTCAGTGTCAGTAGAAGAGTTGATTTGCCTGCACCGTTTCCACCGATTACAGCCGTTGTCATTCCTTTCTTAAAACCCATATTGACGGATTTCAGCGCTTTATGTCCATCCCCATATTTAAAGATGACTTTTTCAAGGCGCATGATATCACCGGATGTACCTTCACCTTTAATTTCCGAAGATTTCCCATTAGTTTTTCTTTCCTTGTTTTCCATATTAAAATAAACCTGTTGTCCGTGAGATTATAAGTATAATAAGTGCTGCAGAATCAGCCAGGATAAATAGTGCCGTCAGCTTTCTGTTTCTTGAATAGGTCCTTGGAAGCACATTCAGTGTTCCGGTATATCCTCTGGCTTCGAGTGAAGTGTAAAAATCATTGGATTTTTTCAGTGACTTGATAAGACACGAAGAAATGAGGGAAGCCATGGATTTAAATGACTGGGTAAGGGATACATATCCGAGCCTCGAATCCTGTGCGGTATAGATCTGCCCTATGGATTCCATGATTATGAATATGAAGCGGTATACAAGGCTCATTATTTCCGTGAAGAGCGGTGGTATATGGGCTTTTTTCATAACCGAAAGTATATCGGTAAGTGGAGTGGAAAGTGAAAGGAAATAAAGGCAGGTTACGGATGACATTGATTTTAAAAACAGAATGACCGCTCTTCTTAAACCTTCCCCGGTAGTCCCGATGAAAAACTTTCCGATGTGTACTGTTCTTAAAAAGACTGACTTGTCGGATGATATATCCAAAGCCAGAGTAAGCACCCCGATGAGTAAAAAGACCATGGGAGCCTTCAGCATTCTTAATAGTACCTTCCAGGGTGTCCTGTTGATCACAAGGATTATAAAGACCATGGTGAAAAATATAAAGAGGGAAAGAACCGGCGAATTCCCAGATATGCAGATTATGAGAGTGGTCAGGGAAAATACTGTCTTTCGCGCCGGTTCTGTGTCCCTAAGTGCTGACCTGTAAGCATAATTATCTGTTTCCATCTTCTGAAGCTACTGTCTGGACCTTACTTTTCCCCTTCATATATCCTATGCCGTAGAAAATTACTGCAGATCCTATCGATGCCTGAAGTGCAAAGAGAAGGCTTTCAATTTCACCGCTCTTTGGTTCCATAATAGGTTCAAACCAAGGCTCATAGTCTTTTCTTATTTCAGTGATCGCACCTTCAGCCTGGTCGTCGGATCCTCCGAATTCAGCATCCTTCTGAATGAAAAGAGGAACAACAGCAAGGGCGATAACTATCAGTACAAGTATAATATTTCTTGTTGTATCATTTTTTGTCTTCATTAAACTGCACCTCCCATGTCGGTCATAACATTGAGTTCTCTCAGTTCTTCGCTGCTGTATTTTTTGATGACACTGAATATCAGTACTGTGAGAATGCCTTCACTGATTGCAAGCGGAATCTGTGTAACTGCAAAAATACCCATGAATTTAGTAAGTGAAGCCATGAATCCGCCGACTTCAGATGGGAATGCGAGGGCCAGCTGGAAAGATGTGGTTACATAAGTAAGTAAGTCTGCAAGGAATGCTGCGGTAAATATTGAAATGCTGTCAGAAAGATTCCATTTTCTCATAAGTCTGTAGGTAAAGTATGCGACGAAGGGTCCCACCACTGCCATTGAAAATGTATTGGCACCGAGTGTCGTAAGACCTCCGTGGGCGAGGAGTACTGCCTGGAAAAGGAGAACTATTAAACCTATGACTGACATTGCAGCAGGTCCGAAAAGAATCGCTCCGAATGCAACCCCTGTCGGATGTGAACAGCTTCCTGTTACACTTGGAATCTTAAGTGCGGAAAGCATGAATGTAAATGCACCGGCCATGGCAAGAAGAAGCTTTACCCTGGAGTTTTTACCCACACTTTCTGATATTGATTTAAATCCCCATATTATGAAAGGAATTGTCAGAACGCCCCAGGCTATACACCATCTGGGTTCGAGATATCCTTCCATGATGTGCATGGCATCAGCCTTTACCGGCATAAGAGTCAGCATCGCAAATATGCTGAAGAACAGTATTTTTCTTTCTTTAAGATCAGTTTTTTTCATTATTATTTTTCCCCCTGATTATTGTTTTTACCATGTCGGATAAAACACAAGTCATGATTGCATTGTCAGATAAGATTATCAGTTAAAATAGTCAGACAGGGACTGCCTGATAAGGCTGTCAGATAAGACTGTCTGATAACTCACAGCAACAAATAAAACCCCCGATAAATTATCAGGGGGATTAATCAGACGGGAAAAAACATATCATACCGGAGTAGGATATTTTCCGCATAAATTACACCTCCCTATACACTGCAGAGAATAACGGTATACAGACAAGGCAGGTCTTCTGGCTCAAGTATCATCACCCTTTCACACCTTCCCGGTTTCCCAGTGGTTTCTTATGAAAGGATTCCTCTTTTACAGCGGCAGGACCGCGCGGGATTTTCACCCGACTTTCCTTTTCACCGGCAAAATGCCGGCACCTCGTCACTTATTGAATTACAAGTTCATTATAGTACAGTTTAAAAGTAATTTCCCCTCAAAAATGAACTTTTTCTTTAGAAAAGCTGTATCCCTTTATGGAAAACATTAAGATGGAAAAGTCTTACTCCTTAAGTGATAAGTTGTATCCTTAAGAAGAAGATTTAAGCTGGATGGAATAGTAAAACCCTCAAAGTGATAAATTTATCTTTTGGGTAAATTGAAAAGAAAGGATCCCCATATTTCAGCTGACTTTCAGTACAGTAAAAAATGGATATTCCGTCAGGAAAACCGGAAAGGACATCCGGAAAGATGTTCAGAAAGTGGATATTAAGATAAATATGGAAGAATCTGAATAAAGAGTACTTATTATTCCCGCATGGTGTTATTATATTAATGTTAAAAAGGAAAAGGAATTAAATTAATTTTAAGTTCAGTAAACAGATTCTTTATAACTTTTTTACTGAATTGTAATATATTTTATAATGTCAGATAAAAGAGGGTGGAAAGGTATCGCCTTTTTTAAACCTCACTGAGTAATAATTGAAATGTAATTTAAAATCAAACTTAAATATCAAAGGAGTAGAAATGATTAAAAACAATATCAGAAAAGCCCTTGCGGCTGTCCTTACTGCGGGCACCATGGCATTTCTTTCTTCCCCTGCGCTTACTGCAATGGGTGCAACGGTAGGAACTGCTACGGAAAACATCAATCTGAGAAGTACTGCATCATGGAAGGGAACAGTTATTACTGTCGTTGAAACCGGTGAAACATTCTCAGTTATTTCTGATGACGGTTCAGGCTGGGTAAAAGTATCCTACGGCGGTTCTGT
>JBDHVQ010000187.1:0-4063 GCA_039809845.1 Clostridiaceae bacterium
TCAGTTTCAATGTCGGTATTACTGTTTTCCTTATGCATCCCTGATTCTTCCATAATGGAGAGGATTCTTCCGGTATCGACGGTTTTTAAAAGTTCTTCACTGCCTTTTTCTATTCTCTCCTTAAGGTTTTCCGTCTCAGACCCCTGGATTAGGCCGAGGTGTCGTGAAGAAAATTCGAGTTCCTTTAATTTTGGCATATATCCCAGAACTTCAATATCGGTTTCTTTTTCGATATATCCTTTAAGAAGAGTATAGTATTTTTCTGATACCATACTGAGTACTATTCCTCTGATATTGTTTTTCCGGAACTCAGTAAGGCCTTTGATAACTGCGGCAAATGTAAGTGCCTGTCCTTTTGGATTAAGGACAAGTATTACAGGAGTTTTAAGTTTTTCTGAAATATCCCATGCTGAATACTTCCCGTCACTTAACCCGTCATAAAACCCCATTACCCCTTCAATAATTCCTATATCCCCTTCACCGTTTTCAAGTGACTTACTGAAGGCTTCTTCTCCCTGAAGGAATTCATCGATATTTCTTGCGGGTATTCCTGTAATGATGGTATGAAATCCTGTGTCTATATAATCCGGTCCGCATTTATATCCCTGTACTTTAAACCCGAGTTTTTTCATCGCTGCCATAAGACAGAGTGTAAAAGTAGTCTTTCCGCCTGAACTTTTATCTGAGGATATCATTATTGTTTTCATTTTTTTACTCCTGACATTTATTCAGATATAATTATACTTCATCGAAGCATACAGATGAAATCATTGTCAGAATGACTGAATGCATGAAAAATACCGCAGATTCCTAAGGAATGATATTTTTAATTCATAAGTGCTCAATATAATTGACATGGAATTGAAAATAAATGATAATAGAAAAAATAAACCCGTTCACAAAAATGAAATAAATAACTTCGTATATATCCCAGATATGGTGGGAAGTCTCTACCAAAAACCTTAAATTTTTGACTATGAAGTTGGATTAATATATAACTTTCCAGCTTTTATGTATGTATAATTGTAGGGGGAGTTTATTTTTTTTACCCTTTAATCGGTATGTGAACAAAAACTGGAGGAATGATAAATGGGAAAAATTATCAAAACCGGCTACACTTTCGATGACCTTCTGCTTGTACCCAACAGATCCGAAGTACTTCCGAGGGAAGTCTCATTAAAGACCAACCTTACAAGGAAGATAAAATTAAACGTTCCTCTTGTTTCAGCATCCATGGATACCGTGACTGAATCCACCATGGCCATAGCAATGGCAAGGGAAGGCGGTATAGGAATCATACACAAGAACATGTCCATTGAAGCACAGGCGATGGAAGTGGACAGGGTAAAAAGACAGGAAAACGGAGTTATTACAGATCCTTTCTCACTTTCTCCTGATAATTCTGTAAGGGAAGCCGATGAACTCATGGCAAAATACAGGATATCCGGTGTTCCCATAACTGTTGACGGAAAACTCGTGGGTATTATTACAAACAGGGATCTTGTATTTGAAAATGACTTTTCCCAGCCTATAAAAAACCTCATGACTTCAGAAAACCTCATCACAGGTAAAGTCGGAACTACTCTTGAAGAAGCAAAGGAAATCCTTAAAAAGCACAAGATTGAAAAGCTTCCACTGGTTGATGATGATAACAACTTAAAAGGTCTTATTACAATAAAGGATATTGAAAAGATAAGAAAATTCCCCGATGCTGCAAAGGATGACAGGGGAAGACTTCTCTGCGGAGCTGCAGTAGGTGTTACGGGCGATATGATGGAAAGGGTATCTGCACTTTATGAAGCCGGTGTGGATGTCATAACAGTCGATACTGCACACGGCCATTCAAAGGGTGTTATGGATGCAGTTAAAAAGATAAAGAGTGTCTATCCTGACCTTCAGATAATAGCAGGAAATGTCGCAACGGCAGAAGCTGTAAAAGACCTTATAGAAGCGGGAGCTGATGCGGTAAAGGTAGGCATAGGACCCGGAGCCATCTGTACCACGAGAGTTGTGGCAGGAGTCGGTGTGCCACAGCTTACTGCAATAATGGACTGCGCTGAAATAGGACAGATCCATGAAGTTCCTGTGATAGCAGACGGCGGTATCAAGTATTCAGGTGATATAGTAAAGGCACTTGCAGCAGGAGCTTCCGCATGCATGATGGGTTCAATGCTTGCAGGATGTGAAGAATCACCGGGAGAAACAGAAATATTCCAGGGAAGAAACTATAAAGTATACAGGGGAATGGGATCTCTCGGAGCCATGAACGCAGGATCCAACGACAGATATTTCCAGGAAGGACAGAAGAAATTCGTGCCGGAAGGTGTTGAAGGAAGGGTTGCCTATAAGGGGCCTGTATCTGATACAATATTCCAGATGGTAGGAGGAATAAGGTCCGGTATGGGGTACCTTGGAGCTGAAACTATAGAAAGACTCTACAGTACAGCTCAGTTCATAGTCCAGACAAGTGCAGGCCTCAAAGAATCACACCCACACGACATTAACATCACAAAAGAAGCTCCAAACTACTCCATGGGAGGTAATTAATGGATATTAAGAACGAAATGGTCCTCGTAATAGACTTCGGGGGACAGTACAACCAGCTCATTGCAAGAAGGGTCAGGGAAGCGGGAATCTACTGCGAAATCCTTCCTTACACAGCTACTCTTGAAGAAATCAAATCCAAGAATCCTTCAGCCATAATATTTACAGGCGGACCCAATTCAGTGACTGAAGAAGGGGCACCGACAGTTGACGATGAAATATTCAATCTGGGGGTTCCGATACTTGGAATCTGCTATGGAATGCAGCTTATGGCAGTAAAACTCGGCGGAAGCGTAAAGCCGGGTGAAAAAAGAGAATACGGAAAGACAGAAATAAATATAAACAATGATTCTGAACTTATGAAGAATCTTCCTGAAAAGTCGCAGTGCTGGATGAGCCATACTTATTATGTGGACAGGATGCCTGAAGGATTCAAAGCTATAGCTGATTCAGAACATTGCCCACACGGTGCTATGGAAAACGCGGATAAAAAGCTCTATGCGGTACAGTTCCACCCTGAAGTAAACCACACACTATTCGGAAAGGAATTACTTGAAAACTTCCTTCACAATATAGCAGGCCTTGGAAGAAACTGGACAATGGCCTCCTTTGCCGAAGACAAAATAAAAGAAATCAAGGAAAAAGTCGGGGATAAAAAAGTCCTCTGTGCACTCTCAGGGGGAGTTGATTCTTCCGTTGCAGCGGTTCTTGTGCATAAAGCTGTGGGTCATCAGCTGACATGTATCTTTGTCGATCACGGACTTATGAGAAAAGATGAAGGTGACCAGGTTATGGAAACATACGGTGAAGCCTTCAATATGAATATCAAGAGAGTCAACGCGCAGGAAAGATTCCTCGGGAAACTTAAAGGTGTTTCAGATCCTGAAAAGAAGAGAAAGATAATAGGCGAAGAATTCATAAGGGTATTTGAGGAAGAAGCTGAAAAACTCGGGGAAATTGACTACTTAGTACAGGGAACCATATATCCCGATGTGGTTGAATCAGGAACTGCGACATCTGCAGTTATAAAATCCCACCACAACGTGGGAGGACTTCCCGAAGATATTAAGTTCAAGCTCCTAGAACCTTTAAGAGAACTGTTCAAGGACGAAGTAAGGGCAGTGGGGGAAGAACTCGGAATACCACACCATATGGTATGGAGACAGCCCTTCCCGGGACCCGGGCTTGCAATAAGAGTCCTAGGGGAAGTAACTGAAGATAAACTGCACATAGTAAGGGAAGCGGATGCGATATTCAGGGAAGAAATAGCAAAGGCAGGTCTTGAATCAGAAATATGGCAGTACTTTGCATGTCTTCCGGGCATAAGATCCGTAGGGGTAATGGGAGACGAAAGAACCTATTCAGATGCAATAGCATTAAGAGCTGTAACTTCAAAAGATGCCATGACTACAGACTGGGCAAGAATCCCATATGAAGTCCTCGACACCGTTTCAAGAAGAATCGTCAATGAAGTCCCCGGAGTAAACAGAATAATATACGATATAACCTCCAAACCACC
>JBDHVQ010000188.1:0-4058 GCA_039809845.1 Clostridiaceae bacterium
TAGGTAGGTAGAAGGGTAAGTTCCCTTGAAAGTGAGGACAAAGATGAAAATAAAAAATATTGTTTAAGGCCAGCTCAGGGACAAGCCTGTGGGCTGGCAACGAGGAAAAGTAAGGACAATAAATAGGAGGAAATATTAATGAAAAATGAAACAGAACAGGTATTAAAGGATATCGAGGGTGTAGCAAAATCTCTGAGGGATCTTGCTGATGAATGTGACAACCTAGCAAAGATGGTAAGAAATGAAGAATCAGAAAATGCTGAAATTAATAAAAGCTCCGCAACAGAAGTAAAAAAGATTTCTAAAGAAGAAGTAAGAGGAGCTCTCTCTGCAAAGTCTGCTGATGGATACATCAAGGAAGTAAAAGCTCTTCTTAGTAAATACGGAGCAGAAAGACTTACAGCATTAAAGGAAGAACACTATGAAGATGTACTAATGGAAGCCAAGGAGATAGGAAATGAGTAAACATGCCTTTCTTTCAGCCTCATCAAGTCATAGATGGCTAAAATGTCCACCAAGTGCAAAGCTGTGTGAAAGCATTGTGGATAGCCCATCACCCTACGCCCAAGAGGGTACTGACTGCCATGAACTTTGTGCTTATCTGGTAGAAAAAGCGCTGGGTATGGATGTGAAAGACCCAACAGAGAATCTTACGTTTTACTCAAAGGAAATGCAGAATAACGCTGAAGAATACAGAAACTTCGTAATTGAAAGACTGGAAGAAGCAAGGATAAGATGCAAGGATCCTCTCATATTAATAGAACAAAGACTGGATTTTTCCAGATGGGTAAAGAACGGGTTCGGTACCGGAGACTGCATCATAGTCTCCGAGGATGTCCTTGAAGTAATTGACTATAAAAATGGACTTGGAATCCTTGTAGATGCCGACAACAACAGCCAGATGATGTGTTATGCCTTAGGTGCTCTTATGGCATTTGATGGCCTATATGACATAAAAGAAATACGGATGACTATATTTCAACCCAGGAGGGACAACATCAGTACCTTCACTATGAATAAGGAAGATCTTCTTTTCTGGGGAGATAACATTCTGGCTCCCATAGCAAAACTAGCTTCCGATGGAATGGGTGAATTTGCTGCCGGGGACCACTGTCAATTCTGTAAAGCAAAAGCTACATGCAGGAAAAGAGCTGAATATAATCAGGAGCTTGCTCAGTATGACTTTGAGTTACCAAGTTTACTGAGTGATGAAGAAATAGCAGAAATCCTTCCAAGGATTGAACAGCTCAGCTCCTGGTGCAGTGATGTAAAAGACTATGCTCTTTCAAAAGCTCAGTCAGGAACCCGCTTCAACGGATTTAAATTAGTTGAAGGTAGAAGCGTAAGAAAATATATGGATGAAAGTACTGTTGCAGCTGTTATTGAAGGCGCTGGCTATGATCCATACGAGAAAAAACTGATGGGTATCACAGCTATGAGTAATATGCTAGGAAAGAAAACCTTCAATGAACTGTTAAGTGAATTAATTGTAAGACCTCAGGGAAAGCCGACGCTCGTACCTGAAAGTGATAAAAGACCAGAAATAAATAATTTCGATGAATTCGAGGAGGAAAAATAATGAAAAAGATGATGAACCCAACCAAAGTAATAACAGGTGTGAACACAAGGTGGAGCTATGCAAATGTCTGGGAACCTAAGTCAATAAATGGCAGCAATCCTAAATACAGTGTCTCACTCATAATACCAAAGTCCGATACCGTAACCGTCAACAAAATAAAGGCAGCAATTGAAGCTGCATACAGTGAAGGCCAGTCAAAGCTTAAAGGAAATGGAAGAACAATCCCTGCCCTTTCTGTGATAAAAACACCGCTTCGCGACGGAGACCTTGAAAAGCCTGATGATGATTCATATAAGAATTCTTACTTCGTAAATGCTAATAGCCCAACTGCTCCTGGCATTGTTGATGCTGACAGGCAGCCAATTCTTGAAAGGTCCGAAGTTTACTCAGGGGTCTATGGTAGAGCTTCCATCTCCTTCTATGCCTTCAACAGCAACGGGAACAAAGGTATTGCAGTCGGATTAAATAATCTTCAGAAGATAAAAGACGGTGATCCTCTCGGTGGAAAGTCCAGAGCTGAAGATGACTTTGATGTTGAAGATGATGATTTCTTAGACTAGTAGATACTACTGAGGTGGCCGCTGTGCCACCTCTAACATAAAAGGAGAAAAATGGAAACAATAAGCGAATTTATGAAAGATGTGACAAGTTTTGTGATACAAGGGATAACTATTTTTCTGTTTACAACACTATTATTGGGAATACTTAAATATTATGTAGGGATATTCTTCAGGATGCTTCATTATATTTTCCCGAATTGTAGTTGGTTCAAGTCAAAGAATGAAAAAGGAGATCATGAATAATGAGGATATTATATTATGCGATTATTATCGCCTTGGTTATATATTATGTGGCTTTCTTTTATGACTTAAATAAAATGCTCGATAGGATTAAGAAAGAACAGGAAGAACAAATTAAGCAGTTAAAGGACTTAAATAAGCTTATAGACGAAAGAAAAGAATAACACAAAAGGTGGCGGGATTCCTGCCACCGACTTTTTATAAGTGAGGTAAATATGGAAAAAATAAATGAATTATCTTTGGATATAGAAACATTTTCTGATGTAGATATAAAAAAATCAGGAGTATATAGATATTCTGAATCAGAGTATTTTGAAATATTGCTCCTTGCAGTTTCAGTCAATAAAGGTCTGGTCGTGGTCTATGATATTGCATCAGGTGATTCCGTACCAGAAGAACTGATTGATGCTTTATATGATGATGACATTGTAAAATGGGCCTTTAACGCAAACTTTGAAAGGGTGTGTCTGTCCAGGTGGCTAAAAAAGCATTATCCTGAAAAGTTTAATCTGCATTGTCAAAATTCCCGATATTTAAATCCATCATCGTGGAGCTGTACCTTGGTGTGGAGTGCATATATGGGATTGCCACTTTCTCTTGAATCAGTGGGTACGGTACTAAAATTGGAACATCAGAAACTTAAAGAAGGTAAGGATTTAATACGATATTTTTGTACCCCTTGCAAACCCACAAAGACTAATCAGATGAGGACTCGGAATCTTCCGAAGCACTCTTTAGAAAAATGGGCTCTTTTTAAGGAATACAACCGCCGAGATGTTGAAGTTGAAATGAAGATCCAGGAAAAGCTCCGTCACTTCCCTGTTCCAGACTTTTTATGGGAAGAATACCACCAGGACCAGGAAATAAATGATAGAGGAATCCTTCTGGATATGGATTTAGTCCAAAACGCTGTAACCGCTGATGAAATATCAAAGAAGGAAATCACCGATACCCTCATCAAGATCACAGGTATTGAGAATCCAAACTCACCCCTGCAAATGAAAAAGTGGCTTAAAGGTAAGGGAATCGCTTCTGAATCCCTCGATAAAGAAGCAGTGATGGATCTTCTTAAAGATTCTCCTGAAGGCATCTGCACCGTTTTAAAACTATACCATAAGCTCGGTAAATCCAGTATTTCAAAGTATACTGCTATGCAAAATGCAGTGTGCGATGATGGTCGGGCGAGAGGCATGTTTCAGTTCTATGGTGCTAATAGGACCGGCCGCTGGGCAGGAAGGATAATACAGCTTCAGAACCTTCCTCGTAATTATATGAATGATTTAAAAGAAGCAAGGGACCTAGTGAAGTCGGGAAACTTCGAAATGCTGAATATATTATTTGAGGATGTTCCGGATACACTGTCGCAACTTATAAGAACCGCATTTATTCCAAAATCTGGATATAAATTTATCGTTAGTGACTTCTCTGCAATAGAAGCACGAGTGCTTGCTCACATTGCAGGAGAATCCTGGCGAGAAAAGGTCTTTGAGAATGGTGGAGACATTTACTGCGCCAGCGCCAGTAGAATGTTCCAAGTTCCTGTAGAAAAGCATGGAGTAAATGGTCATCTTCGTCAAAAAGGAAAGATAGCGGAACTCGCGTTAGGCTATGGCGGTAGTGTCGGTGCTCTGACAGCAATGGGCGCTCTGAATATGGGTTTAAAAGAAGAAGAATTAAAA
>JBDHVQ010000189.1:0-4048 GCA_039809845.1 Clostridiaceae bacterium
ATTTTCTGTTGTCTGTTAATTAAACTTAAAATAAACATTATTCTTCATAATTTTTTAAAAACCTAATACCATTTACTTTAAGCTCCGCGACTTTTTTAATATAGAAAACCGGACGATAAAATATACACCGTATTACAGTTCTTTTTCTCAGCTTATCTGCTGATTATAAAAATCAGGAAAACCAACTAACACCCAGTAATATTTACAAAACCCGAAAAAAATGAAAAACCGGAAATGGATGGGAATGACAATAAAGATCTGATAAAGACTGAAAGAGATGTATAGAAATTAGTTTTTATGTGAGGATAATAATCCCAGGAGGTGCGGAAGTAAAAGTAATATCACGAATATGCAATAATGTTAATTATTTATATCATTATTGAATAATTCCCAGGGGAATTATCTGCATATATAAGCTGTTTAAGTTAAAATGGAAGTGGTGATATTATGAGAATAAATCAGTTTGTAAAAGCATTGGTTATTAAAGATAAAGATGTAAATATGGAATATGCTTCTTCACTTCTTACAGATCAGGAACTGAAAGTATTTATGGATCTTTCTCCTTCTGAAAGATATCATGCTGTGAAGGTTTCTGAAGATACTTTAAAGGCTCTGGAAGAAAGCTGTATTTTTACTGAAGAGGCTGAAAAGTTGGCTTTAGGTAAGGCAGCTCTTCTGCACGATGTTGGAAAGACGGTGATACCCCTCAATGCTTTTGAAAAAGGCATTGCAGTGATAGCATCATCCCTGAGGACACGAAAATCCGGGGATTATGAAGGAAAATGGAGAATCCTCGATTCATATTACAATCACCCTCATAAGGGAAGAATGATTCTTGAAGGACTTTCTTCGTTTGAAAATTACACATGGATGTACGATCTTATATCTTTGCACCACAGGGAAGAAGAATTTAAAAAGAAGTATCCCGGCAGGGAATATGAAATATTCAGTATATATAAAAAGGCAGATGACGCAAATTAAAATGGATATAGAAAAAAGAAGAAGAGAAATTATAAGTATTCTCAAAGGAAGTCCCGGTGCTGTAAAGGGCACGGAACTTGCAGAAAGGTTTAAAGTCACAAGGCAGGTAATAGTCAAGGACATGTCGGTTATAAAGGCAATGGAGCCTGGAATTGTATCGACATCCGAAGGTTATCTTTTCATGCCTTCCATGAATCTGTACAGAAGAGTATTTCTGGTATCCCATGGGGGAGAAAAAATGAAGGATGAACTTTCGGTTATCATAGGTTCCGGTGGGATAATTGAGGATATTGTGGTGGAACATCCATACTACGGAGAACTTAAGGCAAATCTTTACTTAAGGAGCATGAAGGATATTGAAAGATTTGCAGATAAATTCAATGAATCAGGTGCAACACCCCTCTCTGCACTTACGGGAGGCGAACATATGCATACCGTTGCGGCACCGGAAGAAGAAATACTGGACGTTATCGAAGAAGAATTAAGAAAGAGGGGATACCTCGCGGGGGAATAGATGGATTACGATGTTATTGTTTTGGGAGGCGGTCTTTTGGGTTGTGCGGTGGCCTGCACCCTTTCAGGATACAATCTCAACATAGCGGTCATTGAAAAGAATTTTGATATCGCAGAGGATATGGCTCCCTTTATCACCACCTTTGTAACCGACGGTACTGATATTGAGTCAGAAATCATGTACGAAAACCTTAAGCACTCACACAGAAGATTAAAAGAAGAATCAGATGAAGCCAATTATTATTACAGAAATGAACCGAGTGTCTCCTGTTATGAGAGCGATGAGCATTTCCGGGAAGTATACGAAAGGGTTAAAAGAAGGAATATTGAGGGTGTAAGTGAAATCACAAGGGAAGAAGCTCTTTTACTCACCCCCCATATTCCCGACTCTGTAAAACACATTCTATACCATGAAAATACTGGGACAATATCCCCCTATGACCAGGCAACTGCACTGGGTGAAATTGCTTCAGAAAATGGAGTGAGATTCCGCCTCGAAGAGACTGTTAGGAAAATTGAGAGGACAGGAAGGGATGAAGTAAGTGTAATCACCGATAAATCAAAATATTCCTGCAGGGTCGTGGTAATTACTGCATTCAATGACTTATATCTGGGGCACGAAGAAAAAAGAAGGGCATCGAGAATAATACCCCTTGAAACCATGCTTATGGAAAAAAACTTTAAAAATGATATAAGGACCATGATAAATGTCTATAATTCAAAAAGGCAGTGTACTTCCATTCTTCCCACATTTGCAGGAAAGACCGTGGCGACAATTGAGAGCCCCGGAAAGATGGACTACAGGGGTGTTAAAAAGGCTGTTGAAAATGTCATAGGGCCTTTCCCGGCAGAAAGGGTCGACCTTCTCACAGTCAATACCTATTATGACGATCCGGTTGTTTTAAAGGACCTCCTTGAAGAAGAAGGTTATATCAATATAGAAGCCAAAAATCATAATCTGCCGGCATTTCTGCCCGTCATAAGAGATACTGTGGGAGAACTTGTCGTAAGTAAGTTCAAAGCAGGAGTAAACAGAGACTTCATTTTCAAGAGGCGGGACTACTACAGGTTCAGGGATCTTTATGAAGAAGGGAAGACTGATGAAATCAATGAGGCTGTTAAATTCGATGAAAGATTCGGAAAGATTGTATGCCTCTGTTCAAAGGTGACTGAGGGTGAAATAGTAAATGCCATAAGAAGGCCCCTCGGTGCAAGGACCGTGGAAGGAGTAAGAAGAAGGACAGGTATAGTATTCGGATCATGCCAGGGAAGTTACTGCATGAATAAAGTCCTGAAAATCCTTTCCAAGGAGCTCGATAAAAAACCTGAAGAGATACTTAACGACAGGGTTAATTCAAGACTCCTGAAAGCCAGAATAAAAGAATTCGACGAGGTTTAGATATGAAAAAATATTTTACGAGCCTTGTAAGGTGCAAGGATTCAGAAAAAATAGAAGTAATTCCGGTAAAATCCACAGAACCTGTAAATGTTGAACTCTTTATTCAGATCTCCAGGGTTTTATCGAGGATCTATGTGGGTAAACCTATTTACAGGGGTGACGTTGTATGTACCAATGTCCTGAATCTTGGAATTGATATAGTCGCAACCCGGACCATGAACAGGTTATGAAAATGAAAAGGATAATATTTGATTCAGAATTCAGAAGTAAACATTCAGAAGAAGCAGTAAGGGAAATGCTCGTTATTCCGGATCTTATTCTCATGGGGATAACAACGGAAAATGGAGGGAAAAAAGCCTCTGAATTTCTCGGAACTCTCGATAACTTCATACCGCTCAGATACGGCAGGAAGGAAGATGAACCATTTTATAAGAATGAAGCATCAAAATTCATTTCGGGAACTGCAAGGGAAAATGCGCCGGTGGACCTTCTTATTGAAGAGAGCCTCTTTAACTTCAGAGATGCAGTAAAACGCGATGAATTCATGTTTGACAATATCGGAGAAGTCATAATAGTCACAGATAATGACAATATTCCTGTAATTGCTGAAGATGGGGAGATTATAAAAAACTACAGTATTTTAAAAACTTCCTCTTTAAAAACCGCAGTTAAGTATCTTCAGTCTCCGGAGTTGTTCTCTAAAAGTAAAACCGATTCACCAGGAATCAGGTTTCTGACCTTTAAAAATCCCGCTGGGAAATAATCTTTTTAATTACTGACAGCAATTTATGTAAGACATAAGCATAAACTCGTATGGAACCATAACCACTAAGAAAAAATGCAAAAGAAGACAAAGAAAAAGACGCTTCCATCTAAACCGGGAACTTCTTTTTTTAATTCTGAGGCTTATTAAGCTCTTTTTCTTGATTTCAAAACATAGAATGCTGTTCCTGCAAGTGTTATAAGACTACCTGCAGCTGGAACTGCAGAAGAAACTGCGTTTCCTATGGAAGGAAGAGCAGGTGAGGATTTAACCATTGCAACTTCTCCTGAAACTTCCTTCTGAGGTGCAGGTTTTTCATTCTGTTCCGGAGCTGATGGTTTTGTGCAGGACGGATCTTCTGAACCTGGTTTTGTAGAAGAAGGAACTGTCGA
>JBDHVQ010000190.1:0-4040 GCA_039809845.1 Clostridiaceae bacterium
GAGAGTATTGAAGTACTCAATAAATCAGGTGAACTTGATACCATTTCCATGACATCTTACATTTTCGGCAGAAAATAAAGTGAGAGTAACAAAAGATAAACCAGTACCAGAGATTCACATACGAACCGCCGAGTCTAATCTGTTACCTGGTTCATTCTGATAAGTTCACTTAAGTCTTATTATCTTCTGATGAAAATTAAATGGGGTAATAAAACTATCCTAGAAATGGAGAATTAATATTGTTATGAAGGAACCTGAAAACAATAATAAGAAAGATGACGGAGAAAGAATTCTTGTATATTCGCGACTTGAAAATTCTGTTTATGACAGACTTATTGAAGATGGAGAAATATACTCAAAAAGAGAGTATGTCGCAAAAAAATATGGGGAAGTAAAGGACATATTTCTGTGTCTCTACGACTGGTTCAGTGACGAGGCAGAAAAGTATGTCAATAAAGAAAAAGATAATTATCCTTACTGGGTATATACAGATATAAATCAGGTAAGTTCAGAAGGGGATGGTATATTACTGACCCTTGAAATTCCTGTCGGCGAAATAATATTGTTTCCCTATAAAGACTGGACTTCAGTACTGAATTTTGACCTCATCTCAGAAAACCAGAAGGAAATTTCAAAATTCAGAGAAGAAATCAAAAACATGAATATCCGAAATAAGCAGGATATATTAATTACCAGTTTCTATCCCGGACAGAAGAAAAAGCTTCTTGAAAGCTTTGAAAATCTTTTTAGGATCCAAAAGGAAATAACTGAAGGCAAATTTGAACCTCCAGATGTAACTGCAGAATCTGGGCTTATGGGTGCGGTATTTCATATAAAAAAAGAATGGATTACCGATATCGATAATGAAAACAGTAACGGACTGCAGAAAAATTCCATGGATTCTGCTCTGAATTACAGATGAAAGAAGAAGTAGACAGTAGGCTGTATAAGTGATTATTTCTGCCTCTGATGTTTAATTATCTTCCACATGATTAAATCTGATTTTTTAAAAAAGATATTAAAAAAGATAGAAGTTCTGAAAAATGACAAAGATAAATGACAAAGACGAATCCCCCCATGATTATCACATGAGGGGATTTGTCTTTGAAATGGTACTCAGTTTTTATTGATTGAAGTTTTAGGATTCTAGTACCAGTGGTTGTTCAGCCAGAAATCATATGCATTTTTCCAGCCGCCATAACGGGAATTGACATAGGATTCCATCCACTTAAGCTGTGTAACTGGATTTGTCTGCCAGTCGCTTCCGGCAGAGGACATCTTATTGCCGGGATATGCCTGTGGAAGGCCGTAGGCACCTGAATAAGGGTTTGCTATCTTATAATTCCAGCCCGATTCCTTGCTTACAATGTAGTCTACATATTTCCAGTTGGATTCAGCTATGCCTGCATTGCTCATCCATGTCTCTTTATCACCATTTGCTGATGAGGATTTTGCCGCAGTGGTTGTAGTTGCTGGTTTTGGTGTAGTAGTAGTTACAGGTGCAGGAGTTTTGGGAGTTTCCTGAGTTGTAATTCCTGATTTTGCTGATTCAAGATCATTATTTGAGACCCATGCTCCCGGAATACCAGGAGTTCTTGATATATTTGTTGCCCCTGATACTGTCTTATAAATATAGTAGGTAGATGCACTGTAATTTACATAATTTCCGGATCCATTGACAGCAGATTCTGCATTGGAGTAACCTTTGATGCCGGCTGTAATTTTTACAGTTGAAGAATCAGAAGATGGAGCATTTGTTTTTGTTGTGGTGCTTACAGGAGATGGCTTTGTTTCGGCTGCAGTTGTTTTTGCAGGTACGGTAGTTTCTTTTGAAGGTGAAGTTGGTTTAACTTCATCAGGTCTTTTAGTGTTATAAAGATCTGAATCTGAAACCCATCCTCCGGGTACACCGGGAGTTCTTGTAATATTGGTTGCCCCGTCAGCTGTCTTATAAATATAATATTCAGCGGAGCTGTAATTTACATAATTACCTGATCCTGCTACTGCTGAAGCAGCATTGCTGTATGCTCTTACTGTTGAGCCTAGAGTTACTTTGTTCCCAGAAGAAGCTGAAGGAGAATATTTTTTTGCTGATTCAGATACTGCTGCTGAAGCATCTTCTGATACTGAAGAATCAGCTGAGACATCAGAACTTTTCTTTGCTGCAGTAGTTGTGACAGGAGTTTCTTCAGTTTGAGGGGCGGTTTCATTTTCTTCCGCGTCGCTGTAATTTAAGGAACTTACTTCACTTATGGAAACCCAGCCTCCGGGAGTTCCGGGATTCCTTGTGATGTTGACTGCTCCGCCTGCTACCTTATAGACATAATATTCTGAAGCACTGTATATCTTATATCCCTCATCAGATCCATTTAATGCCGCTTCTGAATTGACATAGGCCCTTGTATCGGAATTTAACATTACTGTTTCTCCTGCACTTATCCCGAAAGCATTCATCGGACTTAAAGTACTTATTCCCACCGTCATTATGATTGCTGCTGCAATACTCTTACTGATTTTATTTTTTATCAAAATTTTTCTCTCTTTCCTTTTATTCTGAAATTTCGGCAATTCAACAATAAATTATCAAAGTGACAACTTATTATTTTTATGTATTTTGCCAATGCACTTAATCTATCAGCTTTTTATAAACAACTTTTGAAGATAGAGAAATATTCGTGAACTTTATACATATAACAACTTTATTCCTGATTAAATAGCAATGTTGTAATAAATCTGTAACTAATTCTGTACTTTTTCTGCTCTTTCAGCCCAAAATGGCTTATGTTTAAGGAGTTAAAATTCATTTCACTATAATGATTTATGGTTTTTGTAATAAAAACACAATCTCCTCACAATCACTGGATTTTTCTTTATACAGATCTCAGAAGTTTGTCAGAAAAGTTTCTGACGGATAGAATTGAATTAAAAAATAATAATGAAAAATTGGAAATGCCAAGTGGATATAATAGGAAAATCAGGGTGTTCTTAAACAGGTACCCTTATCTTATTACAAGTATTCAGTGGATTTACAGGAATATTATTTGAAAGTAAAAGATAAAACAAATTCTCGTTATCATATTTTACAGGATAAATAATTTAAGTTACTTCTCCCAGGTTCTCTGGCACGCAATAAGACAAGTATTTCCTGAATTTCTTTAATATGACATGGAGGAATATATGATCAGAAGAGATAGAGTTGCAGAAAAGATAAAACAGATAATTGATGAAAAGGGATATGAATATCTTGAAAATGGTGCATACGATATTTATAAAACCCTTCTTGATGAAGGATTGGCCGATGGTATGCATTCAAGGGTTTTATTGAGCTGCCTTTTGAGCGGTAACTATAGAACATGAAAATCATTATCCTGATGAAGCTTCTTTATCGGTGGCTTTCCGGAAGAACTGCGGACTCACGAAAAAAATTGCAGATGAAATGGCAGTTTTATTCATGATGGTATTTACCAAGAATAACATAGAAGAATGGGAAAACAAGAAATTTTCAGGTTTAAAAAAATTCTTTGGTAATGAATGGAATTTCATATGGGAAAGAACGGTTGTCTAGGAAAAAGATTCGTCCCTGATGGATTGCAGTGTAAATGGAACCGCAACTTTAAAGGTAACTGAGCCTTCTGCCGCAGAGAACAGAATAAAAAACCGGATTGAGCAAAATCCTTTCATATCAGATGAAGATATTTAGAAAATATTTAAACATGAACTGGAAAGCATGCTCGACAATGATTTTCAAGTGTACTGCTATGCAGAGGATTACTATCCTCCCACGGCAGAAGATTATGCAGGAAATTTTGAAGATATAGTAAAAGAATTCTGTCAAGCCAATGGAATGAGAATTTTAGAATGGGACTTTACAGGGGAGAATTCCGATTATTAATGATAATAAACAAAAATAAGATGGGAAATTTTGCTTAAGAAAAGTGAAAACAAAATCATCATGTATTATTCACTCAACTTTCCCACTTCAAGAAACCTCCTGAAGCCTTGTAAACAGCGGCATAAGCCATATTAACATTCTGTTATTG